>JAKLQR010000050.1 GCA_022013235.1 Thermodesulfovibrionales bacterium
CAGGAGGTGCGCTAAAAAACAGCATCAGTATTAGCTTTCATATCCACATATCAGCAAATGCCTTTATAGGCTTTACTCTACAGGTATGCTTATAGTAAATGCATTTTTTGGGTTAAATAATATTTTGAACAAAGTCTGCATTTTTTGAGATAATAGACCATGCGTGAATTGAGAAACGCCATCATTGAACTCTATAGAAAAGCCGCAACGTCTCTGCCTCAGGATATAGAAGAGGGATTGCGGCGTTCCATGAAAAGAGAGGGAAAAAGCTCCAGTGCGAGGACGGCGCTATCGGTAATTCTCGAAAATATATCCCTTGCCAAGGAAACCGGAAGACCGCTCTGCCAGGATACAGGGGTCCCTGTATTTTTTGTAAAAATACCTGTTGGGCAAAGTCACCGTAAAATCAGGCAGGATATTGTAAGCGCAACCCGTGCCGCTACAAAGAGGATACCGCTGCGACCGAATGCTGTGGATATTCTCACCGAGAAGAATTCAGGCGAGAATACCGGCATCAATTTCCCTATCCTGTATTTCGAAGAGACAGGAGGGGAAAAACTGGTCATGGACCTTATCCTGAAAGGCGCAGGAAGCGAAAATATCGGTCAGTTATACAAACTTCCGGACGCGGCGCTCAAGGCGGAGCGCGATCTGGAAGGAGTGAGAAAATGCGTGCTTGACGCTGTAGTCAGGGCACAGGGAAAGGGCTGCCCTCCCTACATAATAGGCGTCGGGATCGGCGCCTCAAAGGACCAGGTGACCATGAGCGCGAAGGCGCAGTTCCTGAGGCATCTCGACGATACTGCCGGGAGTGTTGCTCTCTCCAAGCTGGAAAAGAAGATAGTGCATGATATCAACCGGCTGGGCATCGGTCCCATGGGCCTTGGCGGCAAGACGACCGCTCTTGCGGTGAAGATAGGCGTGAACCACAGGCATCCGGCATCGTATTTCGTAGATGTATCGTTCATGTGCTGGGCTGACAGAAGGGCGAGGATGGTTTTCCACATGAAGAATTCAAAATTCCATATTCAGGAATAAGGGTGCAGAAAGGGAAAACCATACAACTGCCGATGACCGAACAGGATGTCCTTGGCCTGCGTGTTGGGGAAATAGTCTTTTTGAACGGGAAGATTGTAACAGGGAGGGATAAAATCCATCAATTTCTCTGCAGCGGTAAAAAATCGAAAAAAGAGGTCCCTTTTGACCTCAGGGGAACAGTCCTGTATCACTGCGGTCCTCTCATGAAGAAAACAGCGGGTGGATTTGAATGCGTTGCAGGAGGACCGACCACGAGCATGCGTCTTGAGATGTACGAGCCGCAGGTAATCTCGGAATACGGCTTGAGGGGAGTTATGGGAAAGGGTGGAATGGGCAGCGCAACCCTGAACGCGATGAAAGAAAACGGCTGTGTCTATTTTCAGGCATTCGGCGGAGCTGCGGTATATCTCTCGAACAGGATAAAAAAAGTCGCCGGTGTATGGAAACTTGAAGAGTTTGGTATGACCGAGGCAATGTGGTTGCTTGACGTCGTGGATTTCCCGGCTATCCTGACAATGGACGCTCACGGGAAGAGCCTCCATGCAGAGATAGAGAAGCAGTCGGCCGATATTTTCAAAGAACTCGCCGGACTGAGATAACCGCGACTGGTCAGCGGTCTTTCAGCGCCGCAGTATTTTTAATTTGATCCCTCGTGGATTTCCATAGAAATCATTTTTATGCTACAATTCTATCCATAATGGAGAAACAGAAAGTTGTTCTTAATTTTTTGGACCGGAGAATAATGAAAGGACATGTGGAAGATTTTTCTCCGCAGGACAACCGTATTACTTTCCTCGATCAATCATCTCAAAAGCATATAATACCCCTGAACGAACTGAAGGCGGTATTTTTTGTCAAAACGTTCGAGGGGAATAAAATTCATAAAGAATCAAAATCCTTTGCCGGCGCCTCATCAGGGAAAAGGGTCCTTGTCCGGTTCAAAGACGGTGAAACCCTGGTCGGACATCTTGAAGGAAATGTCCCCTGGAAAAAAGGCTTTTTTCTCGAAACGAAAAAAGGCGGGTTCTCCCTCAGGCCTGTAGACAGCAGGAGCAACAACCATAAGGTGTTTGTCGTGTCGACCTCTGTCGAAGACGTTACCTGTTTTTAATCCTGCAGACGCTCACCGGTGTTTCTTGCATAGCTGATGATCATCTCCCCGGAATCCTGTTTCCTGACGGTAACGTCGACATCAAACGCGTCCCTGATCGTATCTTTCGTGAGGACCTCTTCCGGGGTTCCGGCGCCGAGTATTGATCCTTGTTTAATGAGCATCACTGTCTCGAATTGCATCGCAAAATTCATATCATGGAGCGCCATCAGGATCGAAATATTCTTTTGCTTCTGCAGATCCCTTAAGAGTCTGTAAATCTCAAGCTGGAATTTTATATCGAGGTTTACCAGTGGTTCATCGAGGAGCACAAGTCCTGAACCCTGAAGAAGCGTCATCGCGATAAACGCCCGTCTCTTCTCGCCTCCGCTGAGCTGTGCGAGAGGGATGTCGGACTTCTCCTTCAGACCTACGAGTTCCATCGCTTCTTCCGCAGTCATATCCGGGAGGATATCATAGGGATAAAGACCCATAGAGACAAGTTCCCTGACTGTAAACGGTATATGCATATCAAGAAACTGGGGGAGATACGAGATGAGCTTGGCCCTGTCTTTCTGCCTGTATTGATGCAGTGATTTTCCCCAGAGAGTGACCTGACCGGCTGATGGTTTCAGGAGGCCGCTCGCGAGCTTCAGGATGGTGGACTTGCCGGACCCGTTTGCGCCGAGAAGTCCGATGAACTGGCCATTAAGTATCGAGAAAGAAAGGCTGGAAATGAAATGTGCATCCCTGTCATATCCGAAGCCCACTCCCGATAGTTCAAGTATGGGGAGGTCAGCCCTGGAAGACATCGCGCCTCCTCAGAAGATAGAGAAAATACGGTGATCCTATAAGTGCAGTGATAATCCCTGCCGGGATTTCCATAGGAGAAAGGAGCGTTTTCCCGATGAGGTCTGAAATGCAGAGAAAGCCTCCGCCACAGAGTGCAGAGACAGGGATGACGTACCTGCTGTTTGCTCCGACGAAGAACCTTACCATATGGGGGATGATGAGACCGATGAAACCTATGGTGCCGCCGAGCGATACAGAAGCGCCGGTCATAAGTGCGACGGAGATAAAGAGCAACAGTCTCTCCTTCTGTACTGAAAAGCCGAGACTGTGCGCCAGTTCGTCTCCAAGTATGAGCGCATTCAGCGCCTTTGCCCTCAGAAGCGAAATGCCGAGACCCGATGCGATGAATGCAAGCCCGTATGGGATTACTGACCAGTCAGCCATCGAGAGGTCGCCGAAGATCCAGAGAACAGTCCTCCGCATCCCTTCGCTGGTCGAAATGCTTACAAGAAGCATCATGGCTGAATAGAAGAGAAATCCCAGTCCGATCCCTGCGAGGAGCAGTCTCTCCGGAAGAAGACTGCCGCGTTTCCATCCGAATATCCCCACCATGATACTGGCAGCGCATGCTCCGGTAAATGCTGAAAGAGGAAGCGTGAATTTCCCGAGGATGTAAAAACCCGAGAGGAGACTTAACGCCGCAGCGAACGCAGCCCCGCTTGATATGCCAAGAACATAAGGGTCTGCAAGGGGATTTCTCAGGATGCCCTGAAGCACGGCGCCTGATGTGCCGAGTGCGATCCCTATGAGGAATGCGATTATCACGCGGGGCATCCTTATCGAGAACAGGATCTCTTTTTCGATCGGGTCGGGACTGAACGGACTGATGAGAGTCGGCCCGAGAAAAAGGGAAACAAAAAAGATACCGAGAGAAACAACAATGAGCAGAGTAATTTTCACTGAAGGCATGCAGCCATCTCCTCTATCCCCTTGAGGATCCTCGGCCCCATGCGGTAGAGGTTGTCACTCAGGAAGAAGACTTTTCCCTTCTTCACAGCAGGCGCCAGCGCAATTTTTTTCAGAAGCCCCTCCGACATCTCCCTGATTTCAGTATGTCCTTTGCCGATGAAGACAATATCAGGCGACTGACGAAGAACTTCTTCCACAGAATATTTCGGATATGACGTCTTTGCCTGCGCGGCGACGTTTTCCTGGCCGAAAAGGGCTATGACATCGTCGATTACCGTCCCGCGTCCCGCAACGATCAACGGTTCCGGCCAGATGACAAAAAGGATTTTTTTCCTGTCAGAAAATTGTTGCTGATGAAGTGATGCGTCGGTAAGCGCATCCTCTATTTTTTTTGCGAGCGCATCTGCTTTGTCCGGAACGCCAAGTACGGCGCCAAGTTCCCTGATTCCCGCAGGGAGTTCCGCGAGTCTCCTTGCTCTGAATACGAAAGTCCTGATCTTCAGGGAGCGGAGTCTCTCCTCGAACTCTTTTGGATTCCCGTCGGTAGTAAGAACCACGATATCCGGTTTCAGGGAGATAACCGCCTCAAGAGAGGGATTGGACATGCCGCCGACTTTCGGTTTTTTCTTTGCCTCCTCAGGATAGTCGCAGAACTGCGTGACGCCCGCGAGTCTGTCGCCAAGACCGATGGCGAATAAAATTTCTGTGACATTCGGGGCAAGGGAGACGATGCGTTCAGGAGGGGCGGCAAACAGGGGAGACGGCGAGCAAAGAGCGAGGGTGGTTGAAAATACGGAAAAAAGAAGGAATGATATCATTCTGAAAAAAGCGGACGAACTGCCTGAACTGTGCATTCTGAATTGTAACAGACTTTCCTCATACGTTGCATGCAATGAAAAACAGGCGAATTGAAAAACCGTCTGTGTGGACGCCTCAGAGAAAACATATTGGGGTATAATAGATTCCATGACCGAACACCCTTATGGAGATCTGATCTGTGAGCTTTCCGGCCTTTGCGGGATTATCCCTGAATACTGGGATATCTTCGGCAACAAGCAGGTGACGTCACAGGAAACCATGGAAGGCATTCTCAGGGCAATGAAGTGCAGGATCGATTCCTCCGCAGACGTTGTCCGGGAGATTCAGCAGAGAAAATGGGGGACCTGGGGGGGATTTCTCGATCCCGTCCATGTATGGTCTGTCAACGATCAGCCAATTTCAGTCCCTGTATATATTCAGGCCAAAGAGGGAGAAGAAAAAAATATCATGATTTCATGGTGTATAGAGAATGAAGAAAGTCAATCTTCAGGTCCCGGCGGAGAGAAAGGGGAGACGAAACTCCCGCACAGGAGCGACATGCTGACAATATCAGGGGATCGCCTCCCGATATCAGAAGAGCAGTGGTTTGACGGAAAACGGTTCATCAAGGTTTCTCTTGCAGATACAGGAAACCACGGGACAGGCTACTATCGCATGACTGTCCGGTGTACACATCCCGATAAGGTCTTTCCGAAGGAGACCAGTGAGAGAGAGAAGACTGCAAGAATTATCATTGCCCCCGATGCCTGCTATGTACCCGGGGAGTTCGCGGAACGGAAATCATGGGGCCTCTTCATAAGCCTTTATGCTGTCCGGTCACTGCGCAACTGGGGGATTGGTGATTTTACCGATCTGAAGAACATTGTGGCATGGATTGCAGGATTGCAGGGTGGATTTGTGGGGATCAACCCTCTCCATGCCATTCCGAACACGCTTCCGTTTGGCATCAGCCCCTATTCGCCAATCAGCAGGTTGTATAAAAATTATCTCTATCTGGACATCGAGGCAGTGCCTGAGTACGCAGAATCGGGAGAGAGGGAAACAGCCCTGTCAGACCCGGACATCGGGAGCACGATACAGGAACTCAGACAGAAACCGTTCGTCGGGTATGAGGAGATTGCATATCTGAAAGCGAAGGTTCTCAGGAACTGTTTTGAGGTCTTTTACAAAAACCATTACAGGGAGGATACCCCCCGGGGAAAAAATTTCAAGGAATATTTATCTCTTGAAGGCTATCCGCTGGAATCCTTTGCGCTTTTTATGGTTGTCCATGAATATATGAAGAAAACGGGGAAATATTCATGGCAGGAATGGCCTGAAGAGTATCATGACTGTTCAGGCAGCGAAGTCAGAGAATTTGCAATGAGCCATGAAAAGGACGTGCTCTTCTATCAGTATATCCAGTGGGTCATTGATCAACAGTTGGAATCCGTCGAGAAAGAGGCAGAAAAGAGGGGGATGCTGCTTGGTCTTTATCAGGACCTTGCTATCGGTTCGATAGGCGGAGGCAGCGATGCGTGGAGCAACCGAAACGTATTTGCCTATGAGGCAGAAGTGGGCGCGCCTCCCGATGATTTCAGCCCTGATGGACAGAAATGGGGGTTCCCCCCTCTGATCCCAGAAGCGCAGAGAGAAACCGGATATGAATTGTTCATCCAGACAATAAGGAAAAACATGAAGCGGGACGGGGCCTTAAGAATAGACCATGCCCTCGGCATGTTCCGGTTGTTCTGGATTCCACGGGATATGCACCCGAAGGACGGTGCATATGTGAACTATCCTTTTGAAGACCTGACCAGAATTATCGCGCTGGAAAGCGTGAGGAATAAAACAGTGGTGATCGCTGAAGACCTTGGTACGGTCGGGGATAATGTGAGAGAGACGCTAAGGAGATTTAAAATGCTCTCCTACCGGCTTCTCTATTTCGAGAGGGATTATCCGGACCCCTCGTTTTCTGGTCCCGATAAATATCCTGCAATGGCATTGTGTGCGGTAACTACCCATGACCTTCCGACCCTTTCAGGGTACTGGCAGGGAAGAGATATGGAGGTTTCGAAAAAGGCCGGTAAATATCCGGAAGAAACTCTGTTCAATAAAAGAGTGGAAGAGCGGGAAAGGGATAAACGGCTCCTGATCTCTGCCCTGAAATCCCGTGGGGTATTGCGGAAAAATTATCCTCTCAAAGGCGGGATGATCGACGAACTCTGCAGGGCTATCTATCAGTATCTCTCCCGGACACCCTGCCGGATGGTGGTAGTGAATTTCGATGATATCCTCGGCACTCTGGACCAGCAGAACCTTCCGGGAACTATTGATGAACATCCGAACTGGATTCAGAAAACCCCGGTTCTTCTTGAAGATGCGATGAAGGACAGACGGTTTCCTGATCTCGCCGCAGTTCTCAATGATAACTTTCCCTTGCCGGAAGATTCACTCTAACACTGCGGATAAGGCTCTATTTTCTTTTTCCGGCATATTGGTTAAAATGGATAAACTCAGTTTCCCCGGAGGTATCATGGCTCACCCAAAGGTTCTTGCATTAGTGCTTGCCGGTGGCAAAGGTGAACGGCTTTTCCCTTTGACCGCATTCCGTTCGAAACCTTCTGTCCCCTTCGGAGGGAGATACCGGATAGTGGATTTCGTTCTGAGCAACCTTGTCAACTCGCATATTTATTCGATCTATCTCCTTGTGCAGTATAAATCACAGTCGCTCATTGAACATGTAAGGATAAACTGGAACTTTTCTTCAGTGATCAAAAACCATTTCGTTACCGTTGTCCCTCCCCAGATGCGCATGGGACCTGAGTGGTTCCAGGGGACGGCCGACGCAGTTTTTCAGAATCTCGCTCTCGTCCAGCAGCATGATCCGAAACTCGTGATCATCTTTGGAGCGGACCATATTTACCGGATGGATATCCGTCAGATGATTGATTTCCATATCGAGAACAATGCATCGGTGACTGTCGCTGCGCGTCCTGTCCCGCTTGAACAGGCTTCTTCATTCGGCATCATTATGGTCGACAGTGAAAAGCGCATTACGGGTTTTCAGGAAAAACCGAAAAAGCCCCTCCCGATGCCTGATGATCCTTCGCGTGCGTATGTTTCCATGGGGAATTACATATTCAACAAAGAAGTGCTCCTCGAGTCTCTCGCAAAAGCGCAACGGAAAAAGCTACATGACTTCGGAGCCCATGTCATCCCGGAACTTGTGAAGACCGGCAAGGTATTTGCGTACGACTTTGCAACAAATATGATTCCGGGAACGATGCCCTATGAGGAAAACGGGTATTGGCGTGATGTGGGAACCATCCCGGCATTTTTTGAGGCGCACAGGGAAATGCTCGGACAGTTGCCGCTTTTCGAGATGGAAAACAGCCACTGGCCTGTTCATCCATCAGGATACGAAGGGTCGGCGTCAAAGATCATGAAAGCTGACATACGAAACAGTATTATAGCGGAAGGGTGCGTCATTCATAAGGCCAAAATACGGAACTCTTTTATCAGGAGCGGGGTGGTTATCGAAGAGAATGTGAACCTTGATGACTGCATAATAATGGACCAGGTGGTATTGAAGAAGGGGTGCAGGCTGAAAAAGGTTATCGTTGACAAACTGAACGTGATTGAAGAGAATGCACAGATCGGTTTCGATACCGAGAAAGACCGTTTCCGCTGCCATATAGACTCTTCAGGGATTGCGATCGTGCCGAAAGGGGGAAAACTGATCAAGGGTTCCCGATAATACCGTGACAAGGGAAGGAAGCGCTATCGCTTCCGAAACAGGAAAGCCTGTATATTTGATCGAGAGGTGAACTATGGATTTCTGGGAGAAAGTGAAAAGAGATGTTCAGAAGGGATTCAAGGAAGGACTTGTTTTTGTCAGGGAGGGAGTCGCTGTCGTAAAAGAAAAGGCAGAAGAACTTACCGAAGAGGGAAAGAAAAGGCTCAAAATTTTTGACATGAACACAAAAGTGCAGAAAGAGATGTCCGAACTCGGCGGCAGGGTTTATGCCCTGGACTCGAACAATAAAAATCCAATGCTGGATAAAAAGGTAAAGACGACCATAGGGAAGATAAAGAAACTGGAGATGCAGATTGCAAAACTGGAGGGAAAGCCCATGGTCAGCGCGAAAACGAAGTCCCGGAAACGCAGCTGGAAAGCGCAGAGTAAATAAACCAGTCCACGGGAGGGAAGCATGACAACGGTTATTGTACTGCTCATCCTGATTTTTCTTGTTGCGATATTTTCCGTTCAGAATGCGGTGCCTGTCTCTATCACCTTCTTCTTCTGGAGATTTGAAGCCTCACTGGCAATCATAGTGTTCCTCTCGGCGATATGCGGGTTGATTGCAGGGGTGATCATGGCAATGCTGATACGGAAGAAATCAAAGGAGCAGAAAGAAGAGAAAAGTCAGCTTCATTTTCCGGATGCTCCGACGAACCTGTAGAGCACTTCTTTTTCTATTGCGCCCTCTCTCACTATGCGTAAGTCTTTTCCCGTAGTGTCTGCAATCGTCGATGGGTTCCCCCCGGGTGTTTTCCCCCCATCAACAACAAGGTCGATACTGTCCCCGAAATACTGAACAACGGTCTCGGCGTCCTGTGCAGGCGGCATCCCCGATATATTTGCACTTGTTGCGGTTATGGGAAAGTCGACGGCCCGGGCAAGGTCGAGCGCAAATGACCGGCCGGGAATCCTCACTGCGACTGCATGTGTTCCCGCTGTCAGGTATTCTGAAAGATTTTCTTTTGCAGCCAGTAGAATGGTGAGAGGTCCCGGCCAGAACCTGTCCATAAGGGAGAGAGTTTTTCTGCTGACCGGAGCAGCAACAAGCCCGAGCATCTCTCTCCTGCCGATAATCAATGGCAATGCTTTTGCTCGAGTTCTTTTCTTGATTTCGTAAAGGTTTTGCAAAGACCCGATGAGATCAAATTTAACTCCGAGAGCGTAAAATGTCTCTGTCGGATATGCAATGATCCCGCCTTTTTTTAATATTTTTATCGCTGAGACAAGAACCTGGCTGTTGTTTTCCCGGAGTTTCACAGCAAGATACTAACACAGCGTGAGGATATTTTTCAGTCTGTCAGGAAGCAATTCTTTCTGACAGATAAATTTCAGCGGTTAATCAATTATTTGCTTGACATTTTGTAGATTTTACTTTAGGATTTTAGAAATGAATATATTAGGAAGGAGGTGCAAAATTGAGAAAAGTAACACTAATAGTTATTTCCTTAGTTTCTTTACTCCTTTTATTTGGGTGCGCGACGAAGGATTATGTGAAGCAGCAGATAGACCCGCTCATAGACAGAATCAGCAGGATCGAAGCGAGGGTATCAGCCGTTGAATCGAGGGTGAGCGCCCTTGAGGCCAAGATGCCGGAAATCGACGCTGCCAAACAGGAAGCTCGCGAAGCGAAAGCTCTGGCCCAGGACGCGATCAGGACTGCGAAAGAATGCTGTGACAAAGCGGATATGGCTATGAAAAAGGCTGAAGCTGCTGCAAAGAGAGCTGAAGACTCAGCGGAGAGAGCCGAGAATGCTGCGGCAAAATGCGCGAAATCGTTCGAATTACAACAAAAGAAATAACAGACCAGGACAACAGGCAGGGCTAAGAATCAAGGGGTTCTTAGCCCTTTTGTATTTTCCTGCGGCGAGATGATGACAGGCATCCCCCGCTTTTCCCTTAACGCAGAGAGCATATTTTCCTTGTCTATTTTCTCGTACAGATTATTTTTCCGCAACAACCGAACTGCCTCGTCAAAATAATTGAAATCTTTCAGGCTGATGTCCTTATGAACCTCTATGTAGATTTTCTGGTTGAGCAGCCCGATCTTTACCGGCTGTTTCACGATAGACACGTTAGTTTTATTCGGTACTATCCTGAAGAGCGAGGGAATATCCTCAGGATACATCCGGATGCATCCGTGGCTTGCCCGTCGTCCTACCGCATATGGACGGTTTGTCCCGTGGATGAGGATGCTCATGGAGGAAAGGCGAAGAGCGTGGGAACCAAGGGGATTCTCCGGGCCCGGAGGCACGACCTTCGGCAATTCCGGTCTTTCCTGGCTGATGGATACCGGGACATTCCATGGGGGATCCACTATTTTTTCCACTACCCTGAAGGCGCCGACAGGTGTATCAGTTCCCTCATCGCCGACCCCGATCGGAAAAGTCCAGACCTTGAGCAAAGGATTTTTTTTCGGAAAATAATAAAGCCTCATCTCGGAGAGGTTGATAATGATGCCTTCATGATCACGCATTTCCGGAAGAATCCATGCAGTCGGAACCGAAATCGATTCCCCGTCACCAGGGACAAAGGGATCAAGTCCTGGATTCGCATCGACAATTTCGTTATAACCAATCCCGAATTTTCTCGCAATCTCGATTAATGATTCATTTTTTTTGGTCATATAAGTTTTGAGTTTACCGATTACCGTGGAGTTCTCGTTATACTGGTGGTAGCCCTCTGCTGAGTGTGACGTAAAGAGAATAAGGAAAAGAGAGAAGAAGAGGGGAATCCCGCAATATGCCCTGGAGAGATATCTCAATTCTGGATTCCCTCTATGATACGGTCAATTCTGGATTTGGGCAGGCCGCCAAATATTTGTTTCAGCTGGTCTGGTGAGAACCGTTCCTGCAGGAAGGAGAGAATGTCTATTCTCCCCTTCCAACAGCCGATAATATTTCTGCACGGAAGACCTGCGTTGACTTCTGTACAATATGAAAGTTCCAGCAACATTCCCATCTGAATGCAATATATTGTCATGGTACTCTGCCCTTCTGAGGAAGGGGGTTCATCACTCTTCCTTTTATTTGGGTTTCGGGAATTTTTCCAGATCTTTCACAAGCTTCTGAATATCTTCATCTGGGAGCATGTAATCTTCGAGTTTCCCGGATAAGTATGCGTCGTATGCGGCAAGGTCTATAATTCCATGCCCGCTCCAGTTCATGAGGATTACCTTTTCCTTGCCTTCTTCCTTTGCTTTTTTCGCTTCTTCTATAACCCCTGCAATGGCATGGTTTGTTTCAGGGGCGGGAATAAACCCTTCGGTACGGGCAAAAGAAATGCCCGCAGAGAATGTTTCAAGCTGCGTATATGCCCTTGCCTCAATGAGTCCGTCCTTGAGTATCCGGCTTACAATCGGGGCCATTCCATGGTATCTCAGTCCGCCTGCATGGATAGGGGCCGGGATAAACGAATGACCGAGAGAATACATGGCGAGCAGGGGGGTAGTCTCCGCAGTGTCTCCGAAGTCATACACATACGGGCCTTTGGTCATGGTCGGGCATGATGTAGGTTCACATGCGATAATCCGTACATTCTTCCCGTTGACTTTGTCCCTTACAAACGGAAGCGACAATCCTCCAAAATTACTCCCTCCGCCGGCGCATCCGATCACGATATCAGGATATTCTCCGATCGAAGCAAGCTGTTTTTGTGCTTCAAGGCCGATAATGGTCTGGTGCAGCAGGACATGATTCAGCACACTCCCCAGGGAGTACCGCGAATCTTTTGTGGTAACCGCATCTTCTATCGCTTCACTGATGGATATTCCCAGACTTCCGGGATGTTCCGGATTCTGTTCGAGGAACTTTCTTCCCGCGTTGGTATCGGGGCTGGGGCTCGGGACACACTTCGCACCCCATGTTTCCATGAGTATCCTTCTGTAGGGTTTCTGGTTGAAACTGATTCTCACCATGTATACCTTTAATTCAAGCCCGAACTGGGTACAGGCAAAGGCGAGTGCGCTTCCCCACTGACCGGCGCCGGTCTCTGTGGCGAGGCGTTTAATGCCGAATACCTTGTTATAATAGGCCTGCGCAATAGCTGTGTTCGGTTTATGGCTGCCGGGAGGGCTCACCCCTTCATTTTTGAAATAAATGCGGGCCGGCGTCTTCAGGAAATTTTCCAGCAACCGTGCCCTGTAGAGAGGCGTCGGCCTCCATATGAGATATTTTTCAAGAACCTGATCCGGGATATCAATCCACCTTTCTGTGCTTACCTCCTGTTCAATCAGGTTCATAGGGAATACGGGGGCGAGCATGTCGGGCGTTATCGGTTCGCCGGTTCCGGGATTGAGCGGCGGGGGAAGCGGATGCGGCAGGTCTGCCTGGATGTTATACCATTGCTTTGGGATGTCCTTCTCATTCAAATCAATTTTTCTGTTCACAGAGGCCTCCTTTATTTTGGTTGATGTATCGCATAGTATGGTATTTTACTGATTACTCATATTTTTTTAAAGTATCCCCACCCTCGCTTGACAATACCCACACCGTTCAGTAAAGTATCCCCATGCGAACACCGTTTCTTGCGGCAAACTGGAAGATGAACAAGACTGTCGGAGAGACAAGGGATTTTCTCGCTCAGTTTATCCCCCAGGTCAGGGATGTCTCCGGCGTTGATATCGTGATTGCGCCCCCATTCACCTCACTTGCAACGGCAGCAGCCGAGATTAAGGGAACGAATATCATGCTCGCGGCCCAGAATGTATTTCATGAGGAGAAGGGTGCATTTACCGGTGAAATCTCGCCTCGTATGCTTGTTGATATCGGCTGCAGATACAGCATTATCGGACATTCAGAGCGCAGGCAGTATTTTCACGAAACCGATGAGATGGTGAACAAAAAAATAATGATAGCAAAGCAAACAGGATTAGGGGTGATTCTCTGCATTGGTGAATCGTTAGAGGAGAGGGAAGCGGAGAAGACCTTTGATGTGTTGTCAAGGCAACTGGAAATCGGGTTGAACGGCATTGAATACCAGAATATTGTTATTGCATATGAACCTATATGGGCGATCGGCACCGGAAAGACGGCAGCGCCTGAACAGGCACAGGAGGCGCATGCGTTTATTCGGGAACGGTTAAGAATTTACTATGGAAATAATGCAGAGAAATTCGCTATAATATACGGCGGCAGTGTTACGCCGGAAAATGTCGATTCCCTTATGGCATGCAGAGACGTCGACGGTGCGCTTGTCGGCGGCGCAAGTCTTAAGGCAGAGAGTTTTTCCAGAATCGTAAAATTCAGGAAGGTGCAATGACAATACTCCTTATTATCGTTCATGTGATCGTCTGTTTTTTCCTTATCGCGGTTGTTCTCCTCCAGAGCGGTAAGGGGGCAGAACTTGGTGCAGCATTCGGAGGATCAAGCCAGACCCTCTTCGGCGGAAGGGGGGCTGCCACATTTATGAGCAAGTTGACAACAGCAGCTGCGGTCATATTCATGCTTACTTCATTCACCCTGGCAGTTGTGACAACAAAAGGCAGCTCTGTAATAAAAAAGGAAACTCCGGTGAGCGGACAACAGCCATCGGTTCCTTCTTCGACCGGTCCGGTACAGGGAACAGGGAGCATACCTGCTCAACCCTCGCAGCCGGGAATACCTGCCCCCGCTCAATCACAGGGCAAATAGTCCAATTCCTCGTTTGAATTACTAAGACGGTCATTAGTAAGGCGACGTTCTTATCGCTCTTTGTCATTGCGGCTTGTCCGCAATCCTTCCGGGTTTTCAGAAAGATTCCCGACA
>JAKLQR010000051.1 GCA_022013235.1 Thermodesulfovibrionales bacterium
ACCAGGACAATAAAAAGAAAAAACAACTTTCTTTTGATAGGATAATTTGTTCTCTTGACATAAGCCCTCTATATGGGTGTAACAAACTGGCGTATCCTTTTTTACAATTGTATATGTTACAATCGGAAATGGTCAGTTATAATTTCCTGCTTTTCCAATAAAATATGTTGTAGATAAAAATGCCTTTTCAGGAGGTGGGAATAGGTTTCATGGACAAAGAACTCCGCATTCTGATCCTCGAAGATGCTCCTGCCGACGCTGCATTAGAAGAGCATGAATTACTTAATTCTGGATTGGTATTCACCTCAAAGATTGCAGATACGAGAGAATCCTTTCTAAAAGCACTTGAAGAGTTTATGCCCAATCTTATTCTATCGGACTATAAGCTTCCTTCTTTTGATGGTCTTGAAGCATTAAGGCTAGTACAGGAAAAGTGTCCTGATGTGCCTTTTATCTTAGTTACCGGAGAACTCGGAGAAGAATTTGCAATTGAAATTCTAAAAAAAGGAGCAACGGATTATGTGCTCAAACAGAAGTTGTCAAGACTCATCCCAGTAGTACAGCGGGCATTACAAGAAGTAGAAAAGCGGGATAAACAAAGGCATGCTGAAGAAACACTTAGAGAGAGTGAACAGCGGTATCGTTCATTTGTGCAAAACTTCAAAGGGATCGCATTCCAGGGGAGAATGGATTGGATGCCAATATTCTTTCATGGTTCTGTCGAAGCAATCACTGGATATACAGCAGAGAGCTTTGTTAGGGGGGAGCCAAGATGGGATCAAATAATTCACCCGCAAGATTTGTCGCTCATTTTCACCGAAGAAGAGAAAAAACTACACTCAACCCCTGATTATTCATTTGTAAGGCAATACCGCATAGTTCATAAGAATGGAGAAGTGCGGTGGGTTGAGGAGTTTATTCAAAATGTATGTGATGATTCTAAAAAACCTATACGAGTGCAAGGGATTATATACGATATTACTGAACGTAAACAGACAGAGAAGGCATTAGAAGAGAGTGAGAAAAAATATATTGATCTCTTTCACTATGCCCCCGATGGGTATCATTCTTTAGGGCCTGATGGAACAATTCTGGACGTAAATGATAAATGGCTTGAGATGTTTGGATATACGAGAGATAAAGTTATAGGGAAGATAAACCTTAAAGATATTCTTACATTGAAGGGGAGAGAGGTTTTCCAGACAAGCTTTTCTGAATTGAGGGAAAAAGGGACTAAAGACAGTATTGAACAAGAGATCAAAAGAAAAGATGGCACTGTAGTTTCTGTAATAATAAATGCCACAGCTATTTATGATGAAAATGGCAATTTTGTAAAGAGCAGATCTATTGTGAGGGACAATAGCAAAAGTAAAGCTTATGAAAAATTGCTTGTCAATGCGGCTGAGGAATGGAGAATAACCTTCGATTCCATGCCATACGGAGTTATGTTAGTTGATCTTGGGTTTAATATTCAACGTGCAAACAAATACATCTCTAATCTTTGTGGTATTTCCCTGAAAGATATAAAAGGGAAGAATATTAGCGAATTATTTATGGATAAACATTTAGAAGAATCTCTGAAGGCTCATAACAAACATATTGTTAGTTTAGGAGGATATGAATATTTCGACTCAAAACATAAGAAATACTTTATACGATATGAAACACCTATCCCAGGTGAAAATGGATTAACAAAAGCCTTAGTAATCGCATTGGTTGATATTTCAGAGTTGAAAGATAAGGAGAAGCGACTTATTGAAAGCCGAGATGCTTTCTTGAATATGCTGAAAGAAATTGATTTTTCCTATAAAGAACTACAAGATGTGCATAAGGACCTTATTCTTGCGTTTGTAAATGCACTCGATGCAAAGAGTCCCTGGACAAAGGGTCACTCAGAGCGTGTTACGAGTTATGCAGTATCTATAGCAAAAGAATTAGGATTAAGGGATCGGGACATAGATACACTCAGGACAGCAGCATTACTTCATGACATTGGAAAGATCGGGACATATGATGTTGTTCTTGATAAACCAGGTAAGCTAACCAAAGAAGAATTCGAGATTGTTAAAAAACATCCGGAACATGGCGAGCAAATTCTTAAACCTATAAAACAGTTCGGACATTTGCTCAAAGTCATCAGACACCACCATGAAAGAATAGATGGGAAAGGATATCCCGACGGCATTAAAGATGGTGAAATACCTCTCCTGTCAAAACTTATTACCATTGCTGATTCATATGATTCTATGACCTCTGATCGACCATATAGGCCAGCCCTACCAAGAGAGTTTGCTCTATCAGAACTCAAAAATTGCAGTAGAACACAATTTGATCCTCATGTAGCCGAGGCATTCTTGAGGGTTCTCGAAAGAAGCAAATATACCACATGACGAAAGAAAAAACTTGAGGACTTTGATGAAAATAGCGGGAAGATAAGAACTAAGGAATTGCGATAAGAGTGAGGAAAATATAGAAAGACAATGTAATTCACAATGATGTATTAGGAAGAGGGGGAGTACTAATGGAGAAAATTTTACTTATAGAAGACGATAAACTTCAGGCAAAGGCCACAAAAGAATATTTAGAATCAAAGGGATTTGAGGTTATTTGTACTCATAGCGGTAAAGAAGCGATCAAGATAGTAAGAACTCAAACTGTTGAGCTTATATTGCTTGATTTTATTTTGCCTGATATAGATGGGAATGAAGTATGCAGGTTTCTCAAACACATTGAGAGTACCAGGTCTATCCCAATAATAGCTCTTACCATAAAAGGTTCCTTAGCGGAGAGGATATCTGGCTTAGATGCAGGTGCTGATGACTATCTTCCTAAACCATTTAGCGAAGATGAACTGCTGGCAAGAATATATGCAAATTTAAGAAGAAAGGAATTTCTAGATGAATCAAATCGAATGAACAGACAGTTAGTGGAAGTGTTATCTAAGGTAGAAGTCTTTGCAGTCACTGATTCATTAACTGAACTTTTTAACAGACGTTATTGTGAA
>JAKLQR010000052.1 GCA_022013235.1 Thermodesulfovibrionales bacterium
ACCCCCTCTCCACCCTCTACACCATCTTCATTTTTATAACGGTAAAGCAGGCCATCATTGCTGAGTTCCTTCATAATGGCTTCAACGGTAGACACAACGCGCGGGTCGTTGTGAGGGAGAAACCCGAAGATCGGTATCAGGAGATTGCTTGAATCAAGGGCACCGGTCTCATAGTGCTGGACAAACGCTTGTTTCTTCTCATGAAACCCCTTCGCCAGGACTTCCTTCTTTATTTCTTCGCGCACTTTTTCCCATTTTTTACGATCTGCAGGGAATCCATACCTGCGGGCTATGATAAGCCCTCTGTCAAGTGCCACCCAACACATAACTTTCGAATACACAAAATGGTAAGGCCCACCCCTGACTTCCCATATCCCATAATCCTTGTCTCTCCAGTGGTCTACCACATACTCGCAGATGGCCTGCAGGAACGGCCACATATCCTTACTTATTTTTCCGACATAGTCCGACAGTTTAACCGCGGCATCCATCAGTTCACCGTAGATATCAAGCTGTTTCTGTTTTGCAGCCCCGTTTCCTATCCGTACAGGCTTTGATCCCTTGTACCCGTCGAGATGCATAAGTTCATTCTCGGGCAGGTCCTCTTCACCCCGCAGTCCGTACATGATCTGCAGTTTCTCTGCGCCGTGACGGGAGATGAGCTTTTCTATCCATCGCAGGTAGCCTTCTGTCTCTGACAGATGTCCGAGATTAAAGAGCGCCTGGAGCGTAAAGGAAGTATCCCTGACCCAGGTATAACGGTAATCCCAGTTCCTTACACCCCCTGTTTTTTCCGGAAGAGAAGTCGTTGCCGCAGCAGCAATAGTCCCGGCAGGATTGTAATAGAGCAGTTTGAGGGCAAGAGCAGACCGGTTGACCATTTCCTGATAACGTCCCAGGTCAACAGTTACTCCTGTTTCGCTCTTCTCGCTCCAGTTTTCCCAGTATCTCCTGGTATTTTTTAAGGATTCTTCCGCCCTTTCAGGGTCAACCTCTGCTGCATATTTACTGCCGTAGTGCAGATACAACCATACTTTTTCCCCTTCACTGAGTTTCCATTCTGCTTCAGCCCTTTGCTCCATTGTATTGAAATGAACATCTTTCGTCACGAGCAAAGCAAGGACTTCGTCTGTTCCTCCCGCAATAACCCCTCTTTTACCTATATCAAAAGAGGGGATTTCCCTTGCATAATCGAACCTTGGTTCAAAGATCATCCTCACATCAACCGTGCCCTTTTCAATTTCGATAAGCCTGTAGAGTTCATGGTGTTCTGCATCCATGTCATCTTCTTCAATAAGGGGAACCGGCATAAAATCTGTCAGGTGCATTATCCCTGTGCGAGTTCTGAAACTGGTGCGGAGGATGTTTGTATTTTTGAGGTAACGGGCGCTGGAGTCCCAATCGTCCACAGGAAAAACAGAAAATCGACCGCCCTTCCTGTCATCGAGAAGCGCACCGAACACACTGGGGGAATCGATATGAGGAAGACAGAGCCAGTCAATCGACCCGTCAAGACCCACCAAGGCTATAGAATGGAGATTGCCAATGATGGCATAATCACTGATTTTTTTGTACATATATACTCAGTTTAAGACATTTGGAGATTTTTCTATACTCACTACACCAAACTGAGCTTTCTCCACTGTTATCCGGAGGCTAAAAATAAAGAACAGCGACTCTTTTCTTCACCACGTTTCTGCCGTGAATCTCTACATATTTCAGCCTGATCTGTTTGAGTCAATACCTCTTTTCATACTTTTGGGAACCAGATAGTGCAACCCTTCCTGATTCTTGTCTATCGCGATTAAATTATCATAATTACTTGATTTGTATATGTTTTTCCCTATATTGCTGACTCCGGATAGATTTTACAGGCATTAATAAATACAGTATTTACCCGATATAAATACAGTATTTACCCGATTGAAACATGCCGCGCTCTCGGAATACTATAGCATATTGTTGTAACGATTAAATCTTATAATGTTAGTACATAATAATATAATGGAACATATCGACAGGGAAGACCATCAGAAATTATATTACCAGTTGTACGAAATTATCCGCAGGAAAATAAGCAGCAATGAATGGCCTGTTGGTTCTCAGATACCTACAGAGGATGAACTCTGCAAGATGTTCAATGTCAGCAGGGCGACCGTAAGAACAGCAGTCCTTGAACTTGTCAGGCAGGGATACCTGAAGCGCCAGCAGGGGAAAGGAACTTTCATCTCTAGAAACGCTCAAGCTGAAGGGCTGAATATGCAGGCGCATCTCAGAGAACTGTTCTTCGAAGAGGGAATCCTCTTTTCCCCCCAGGTCCTTGCCAGAAACGTCATGATGCCGGTCAACGGCCTTGACACTCTTCTCGATATATCCCCTGAAAAACATGTTATCTATATCAAAAGACTCTGGTCTGTCCAGGATGAGCCGGTTATGGTCCAGGAATGTTATATCCCTTACCATCTCTGCCCTCTCCTCCTGGAAGACGATATCGAAACCCGGCCTCTTTTTGATCTCTTCGAAAAAAAATACGGCATAAAAATTACCAGGGTAAAGAATTTTATCGAGCTTACCCATCTGAAAACAGATGAGGCTCGCTTGCTGAACCTCCCCGAAGGCGCTCCCGCCTCTCTGCTGACCCAGCAGTTTTATTCAGGAGATACCCTGATCATGTATACGCAGTCGGTGAAGAAATCGGACAGGTTCAGAATTTTCATGGAATTCGAAAGAAAGGTTGCATAAAAAGGAGGGTGTTATGGC
>JAKLQR010000053.1 GCA_022013235.1 Thermodesulfovibrionales bacterium
AGATTATATTGCCGGGCCGAACCATGTGCTTCCCACGGCGGGAACGGCAAGATTTTCTTCGGCTCTTTCAGTTGATAATTTTATTAAGAAAACAAGCCTGATAAGCTATTCAAAAGAGGCTTTCCTAAGGGAAGCGGGGGATATCATTCGTCTTGCCGAAACGGAAGGGTTGGGTGCTCATGCAAACTCAGTCAGGATCAGGCTGAAAGAGAACTTCAATAGTCGTAAGATACGGGAAAATTAAATAGCCAAATTGCACAAAATGGAAAAATTGTTAAAGAAATACCTTTCACCAACTGAAGCCATATTGGAGAGCATATCTGACGGTGTTTTCACCGTGGACATGGACTGGTGTATCTCCTCTTTTAACCGTGCGGCGGAGGAGATAACCGGCGTATCGCGCAAGGAAGCGATCGGACGGCGCTGCTCGGAGGTGTTCCGCTCCAGCATGTGCGGGGCCGATTGCGCGCTTCAGCAGACGCTGAAGACGGGCAAACCCGTTATCGGCAAGTCCGGATATATCATCGACGCGGACGGTAACCGTATTCCCATAAGTGTATCCACGGCCGTGCTGAAAAACTCTGAAGGCATCGTGATCGGGGGGGCAGAAACATTTAGAGACCTGAGCGATGTCGAGGCATTGCGCCGCGAATTGAAGGGAAAATACATGGTCGGCGATCTTGTGAGCCGAAGTCCCCTCATGCAGAAAGTATTCGAGGTCCTGCCTGCCATAGCGGCCAGCCCAAGCACGGTTCTGATTCTGGGTGAGACCGGAACAGGCAAGGAACTGGTGGCGCGGACCATCCATGAACTGAGCCCGGTATGCCAAGGCCCGTTTATTGCCGTAAATTGCAGCGCTCTGCCTGATACGCTGCTTGAATCGGAGTTGTTCGGATACAAAGCAGGAGCCTTTACAGGTGCGAACAAGGACAAGCCCGGACGTTTTTCTCTGGCCAGGAGCGGGACTCTTTTTCTAGACGAAATCGGCGAGATTAGCCCGGCACTCCAAGTTGGACTGCTGCGTGTTCTGCAGGAAAAGACTTACGAGCCGCTGGGCGCAACCCGTTCTGAAACGACGGACGCTCGTATTATAGTCGCAACCAACAAGGATCTGATCGAACAAACCCGCAAGGGCGCTTTCAGGGAGGATCTGTACTACCGGGTGAACGTGGTACGTGTTGAACTGCCGCCGCTTCGCCGGAGAAAGGAGGATATCCCTCTCCTGGTGGAGCAGTTTATTGAGCGGTTCAATCGTTTGCAGGGCAAAGCCATCGAGGGGATTGAAGCAGAGGCGATTTCCCTGCTTATGGCTCACCACTGGCCCGGTAATGTGCGAGAACTTGAAAATGTAATTGAGAGATCCTTTATCATGTGCAGCGGAGGTCTTATCAGTATCGGGCACCTTCCGGAAGAGCTGACAGCACATTGCAAATCGGCAGGTGTTGGTTCCGATGTTCGTTCCGCGCATGACCTTCTCGACACCCAGTCCATCCACGCAGCCTTGGAGCGAAACGATTATAATCGCCTGGCCGCAGCTAGGGAACTCGGCGTTCACAAGACTACCCTCTTCCGCAGAATGAAGAAACTGGGGATCTCCCTCCCCGGGAGAGACGGCCGTTCACTCCGGAAACAACGAACAGTAGCAGTAACGCATCTGTTAAAATGAGCTATAGTAGCGTTTTCGCTTCTCTGTAACTTACCACCACCTCCTTATAAATCACTTTATCTCCTGTAATTCAAATTGTTTGAATATATTATGTGATGCGCATCGTCGTTTGGCACGGAGCTTGCTCTGCTTCTATGTATGAACGATGAACAGGAACTAAGATTATGAAAACTGCATTTGCATACTGGGATAACCGGATCGCGCCTGTCTTCGACAGTGCCCGTCAGATTCATGTCGTAGAGACTGAGTCAGGGCGAATAGTTGCCGAAACGGATGAGGTCATGACAAATGACCTGTCGGTTAAGAAGGTGTTTCGCATGGTTGATCTTGGCGTCAGCACTTTGGTCTGCGGTGCTATTTCCAAGCCGCTGCACGCAATGGTTATTGCTTCCGGAATCCGTGTTAATTCCTTCGTGGCCGGCGACCTGCGCAAAGTTATTAAGGCCTGGCTTGACGGCAGTCTTGATAGCGGCAAGTTTGCCATGCCTGGTTGCTGCAGGCGCTATGCAACATCACCGGAGATGAGAGGTATTAATAAGGAGGTACACCTGATGAATGGAAGAAAAGGCGGGGGAAAGAGGCAAGGCGGAGGACAGGGCCAGGGTCAGGGAGGACAGGGCCAGGGTCAGGGCGGACGGGGTCAGGGACGCTTAGGCGGACCACTTGCTGGAGGCGCAGGAGGCACCTGCCTGTGTCCGAAATGCGGGAATAGCGAACCTCATGAACGCGGAGTGCCGTGTATGCAGAAGCAGTGTCCAAAGTGCGGTACCGCGATGACAAGAGGATAAAGAAAAACGAAAGGAGGATATTGCCATGCCAGGAGGAAATGGAACCGGACCTATGGGAATGGGTTCAATGACTGGACGCGCAGCAGGTTTATGCGCAGGGTTTGGAACACCGGGATATGTAAATTCACCGGCAGGACGCGGTTTTGGTGTCGGTTATGGCAGAGGCCGTGAATTCAGAGGTCGCAATGCCGGTCGTGGATTTCGGCACATGTTTCACGCTACAGGATTGCCGGGCTGGATGCGCTTTGGAGGGTACGATGCACAA
>JAKLQR010000054.1 GCA_022013235.1 Thermodesulfovibrionales bacterium
GGAAATGCCCCGCAGCCGGAGCACGAGCGTAAATTCTGCGGTCAGCAGGAGGACAAGCGCGATGAATCCTATACCAAGCCGGATAGACACCCTGTACGGCACTGATAGTCGCCGAACCACCCATCGGGCTGCGAGACCGATAGCTACTAACATGATTGGTGTTTCCATCAGTTCAGCCATTCTCGTGCCGACCTGCGGGCCGACCCATAGTGTCCGGATTGCGCCGAGCACAAACCCGGCAGTAAACACGAGAGCAAAATAAAGTGCGCCGGATTTCAGTATCTGCATCATAGCCTCTTGCCCCCCGAAAGTTCCCATTCCCTGACATGACAATCCTCGGGGTGATTCAATGATCCGGCATGCCGGAAGTCTCTCTTGTAGAGAACATATCTGATTTCAATAAGGCGCAGATTTTTCGTCATTTGATATTTTACAACATCATATCGCCCCTGCAATTTGTGTTAGATTATGAGGGAATGGAAAAGCTGCTTTCTTCAAAGTTGACGTACTTCTACAAGAGGGTTTTCCCTGCGATGTGGATTATCACTTTTGGCGCCGGCACGCTTTTTTTGTGGATTTACAATTGTGAAGGCACATCATTATTCAAATGGTTTGTCCTCGTCTGCCTTCTCGGAGGCTCAATATTTCTCCGGTGGTTTTCCGAAAAACTGAAGGTTGTGTCGCTTCAGGGAGAGCAGCTTGTTGTATCTGATTATCGTTCAGAAGAAACGATCCCCCTCCGGCAGATTGAGGAAGTGACGGAAACCCGGATATGGAATCCGAAACTCATCAAGCTCCGATTGAACCGACCGGGACGATGGGGAGACGAGATTGTCTTTATTGCACCTATACGCTTTCAGTTCATATTCTTGAACCATCCCCTGGTTAAGGAGTTGCGCCATATGATACAGACAACTCAGAGAGGCTCCTGACAGCAAAGCAGTAAAGAAAGAAATCTCCGGAAGTCATCAAGATATTATGAAGCTTTGCTCCACCTGTAAACAGGCGTAGCGAACATATAATGAAAAATGATGATTTTCATTAGTATTGTTGCGCCTCCTGGTAATCTCAGACAATATGAATCCACTGTGATACAATTTTTCTATGGAAATAC
Organism: Thermodesulfovibrionales bacterium; assembly: GCA_022013235.1. Lineage (GTDB taxonomy): Bacteria > Nitrospirota > Thermodesulfovibrionia > Thermodesulfovibrionales > SM23-35 > JAKLQR01. The sequence goes on from JAKLQR010000054.1 coordinate 1,115, forward strand.
AAAAGAGAAAACTTGGGAAGACCGGCGTTAACGTGACATTGCTCGGCCTCGGCGGCGAAGGGGTCCTGCGAACATTCGGAGATGATGATGAAGCCTGCGCGCTGATCAACAGGGCGCTTGATCTTGGCATAAATTATTTCGAGTCTGCACGCGCATACTCCGGAAGCGAAACATATTATGGCAAGGCTCTGCGTGAGCGGAGAAAAGAGATTTTTCTCACTAGCAAATCCCATGCGCGAGACAGGAAGGGAGCGCTCGAACATCTTCAGGAAACCCTGAAGAATATGAAGACCGATCACCTTGATCTATGGCAGGTGCATGATGTAAGGACAGATGATGATATTAAAGAGATTTTTGGACCGAAAGGCGCGATTGAGGCATTTTCAGAGGCGAAGCAAAAGGGATTGATACGATTCATCGGTGTAACGGGGCACCACGACCCGGAGATACTGAAAAAGTGCATAAGCCTGTTCGATTTCGATACAGTCCTGCTGCCGGTTAATCCTGCCGAGCCACACTACAAGAGCTTTCTTGATGAAGTTGCACCTTTGGCTAAACAAAAGAGTATGGGCATAATCGGAATGAAGGTTTATTTCAGGGGATTTGCAGCCAGGATTCCGTGGTTTCAGTCTATGGAGCCATTTCTTCACTTTGCCCTTTCACAGTCGGTCTCAACCGTGGTCATTGGATGCGACAACATCCTGCAGCTTGAAGAAAATGTGTTGTTTGCCATGAAGTTCAGTCCGATGCAGAGTGCAGAGATGAGGGATCTCATCGAGAAAGTGAAACCATTTTCACGCCAGCTTATGTACTACAAGCCCTGAAACTCAAAACAATAATATTTTTTGCGTTTACCCAAGGACAAAAACGTTTCTAACACCTGATAGGAGAGAGTCACGGCATTCAATAAAAAGGGTGAATATCATTTGAAGCAAACACAGGATATTGCTGCCGAAGATTTTTAACTCCTTCCTGTACTAAATGGAATCAATAACTGATATAATTGTGTACATTACAACTGCAAATCATCAAACAATAAGGAGAGCTTTATGCCTGCTTATGAATATGTCTGTAAAGACTGTAATCATGAGTTCACTGTATTCCTCTCTATTAAAGAATTTGAAGCTAAACCAAAAATCAAATGCGCTCATTGTCAAGGTGATAATGTGCGGAAAAAAATCTCGGTATTTACTGCAAAGACAAGCAAAAAATCATAGTTTATGTGGACTAATATCTTCCTGAAATCCGCATAGATCGTATCGCGTTGAGGGTTGTTTGGTACTCTCGAAAATCAATATGGACAAATTTCCCATGATATGCGTAGTCGGTATATCATGGTAATAAGGGGCAAAAGCCAACTGCGCTTTTATCAGACACCTTGATTTTTATGGTCATTTTCTCTTTTAAGTAATCTCCTCATATGCTATATTCTTTCAAGAAATCAGAAAAAGCCAAGTTGGTATAATTATTGTTAGGCCTACATGGAGAAACTGTACTTAGGAACGGCGGGCGAGTACTGGGTTGCAGCGTGTCTGCTGCGGCTCGGCTTCAACGTGAACGTGCTTCCGGTAGATTCCGGTGTCGATCTGCTGGCTTCCAGAGTTCGCCCCAACTCGACCGAACTTGAGGTCTTTCAGATTCAGGTGAAGACGACCGCACAGCCCTGCGGGAAGTTCCCGTTCACTCCCGAGAAGTTGGACGGGTTCATTGAATCCGGCGTAAATGTTGTCGTGGTATCTTGGCCGACGGACTCGGTGCCACAGTGCGTCGTTTTCCCTCCCCGGTTACTTCACATGATGACGTCCGGAGGGTTCCGCGATCCCTGCGCGCCTTTCCAGATGACCGGTGATCGCATGAACCTGAAGGTTGAGTTTCACAGCGACGGCAACGTCTACGTCCGCAATCGAAAGAACCCTTTCACCCCGATGCTCGGACGTCTCGACTTGATTGAGTCGACTGATGAAGATCCCAACGCATTGCCAAGCTATGCAACCTGGAGTGATGTCGACGGATGCC
>JAKLQR010000055.1 GCA_022013235.1 Thermodesulfovibrionales bacterium
ATAGGTTGTGCCCGATTGAAAATAAAACTGTCCTTGGCTGTTCCACTGCCCCCCATTCTCCTTTTGGTTGACGTAAACGGTGGTGACTCCATCCGAATGCTCAATTTCAACGGGAACGTTTGAACTTCGAGAGGACCACTCTGTCCACCACAAGGAAACTTCATAAATACCGCTTTCCGGTGGAATAAAATACCACGTAAAGATGGAACCGTCACGACTCCAAAAGGAGTCCGCATCTGGATCAGACGGCTCGTATGGAAAGGCACCACCTGAAACCTCCCATAGGCCAGTCTGCGACGTGTCAGAATCCCGATTGTCTATAATGATGTCCGCACATGCAAGGACGGGGACAAAGATCAAGCTAAAAAGTGCAATAAGGACAAAACTCAAGCAACAGACAGGTGGGAGTTCCCTTGCTCTCTTAACCACGTGACCCTCCTTATGATACCCCCTAAGATAGGGAAGCCTATGAACCTATATCTCAAATCGAAACCAATTAAATCTTCGTATTTAATTTTACCACAACTATTCTATTTATCAGATGTTCGTAGCACACTTGAAATTCCGAATCGGTCAACCTGACACGCCTTGATGGGCTTTTTTCGACGCAAGCAAGTTGGACGCAAAGTGCAGGCCGAAATATTATTCGCAAATGTCAGGAAATGTCCCCGGGGCCTAATGCCTTATGGCTTGAGCCGGTTTTCTTTTCCCCCTCCGCACTCCAGCCTGATTTCCGCTCCGGGGCGCCAGCCTATAGGCCGGAATACTCATCTTACCGATCCCATTGTGGAGGGACTAAATCTTAACTACCCCATCTCTTTTTTGGTTCTTGGATCTGGGTACTGGTTAGTATCAGCTTTTTTTAAGCTATTTCCGGAAAGGTACCGCTTAAGTGCGAATTAGACGAGGTTAAATGCCATTAGTGGTAAGCAATTCATCTGCCAAATTTTCGAAATATCTGGTATAGCGGGTCAAAAAAAATAAATACTATTATATCAATTGGTTACTTGCATCTACGAATTCTATTCTGGGCGCTTTGTGGAATCGGCAGCCAGAATTATGAAAAAATATTCCACAAAATATGTAAATTTATTCCAGTATATGGAATTATATTACATATTACTAGCATAATCTCTGCACTTTCGAAGACATGAAACTTTTCCTTATTCTATCGTAGTGCGAATATCTCAATCAGACAGTCCTCAGCCAATTGTGAGAGGGTCTTAAATGACATTTTTTTACATCATATGCAAAGGGACTTTCTTCAATCTCTTCATGGATCATGTCAAATCAAGGGCAAGTGCTCTTCAGCTTTTAATTTCACTAATTCAATCAACCTAAGAATGGGAAGAGAGCTCATTTTGCTCGGCCCGTAGTTTATCGCAGAGACGTCCTGGAGGCAAATCAACGTCCAGATATGTTATGGCCTGATCTCTTTGGACGTCTCTTTTGAGGCGACAGTCTTCTGATAGACCCATTGGTAACAGATTTTCGACCTGGCAGATTTCGGAGTTTTCTAACATGCCGTAGCATGTAAAGCCTCCGATACCATCAATCGTTTCCCCTACTTTGAGATCACGCTTGGCAATGGTAATAACATCGCACACCGAGCCTGCGAGCGGTGCTATTGCAGCATCCTTAAACAGCACAGCACGCGCCACAGTTAATGGTACTTCAAAGTGGCAGAGATGGTAAGGGGTGTAGAATACGTACAAGGGACCATCACCCATTTTATAATAATTCATGTATTGCTGTTGAATGGGGTGCTCGTTGTATCCCAGGATAAATACTCCGGGAGCGGGTTCAGCGCCAAGGACGTAATCCACAAGACCGCTATCAAGCATCTGTTCCATCGGGAAGAGGTCAACGGCATCCTTAACATGATCACAACGGGGACCATACATACCGCGCTTTCCCACCTTTAAGCCGGTGGCATTGGATACAAGGGCCATTTCCATGGAAATCTTTGAACCGTCAGCGAAAGACGTGACCATCCGGGGCTTCTGCCTGTATTTTTCGGCATATCCTTTTTGAGTCTCAGGTGTGCGGTAGGGGTCCTGGAGACCCTTCATGTTCCCGGCCAGAACAGGCTTACAGCCAATAGCCTTGACAAAACGATAAAGATTCATGATCACCCCGGGCTGGTCACCATCTACATTGGTTATGATAACCCCGGCACGATCAGCATAGACCTTAAGAATGGGGCCGATGGTAGCGTCGAGCTCCGCGTTCATCAGGATGACGTGCTTTCCGTTTTCAATAGCCTTTAACGCCACTCGGGCACTAAAGTCAATTGTGCCGGTCACTTCAATCACTGCATCAATGCCTTCTGCCTCACAAAGCAACATCTCATCATCAGTGATTGCAAACTGACTCCGAGCGATTGCTTTTTCAAGTTGGGCGACTGTTTCAACCGGCTTGACCGTTTCAATACCCGCTTGTCGGTAGGCTCGTTTGGCTTCGGAGAGGGTGCGATTTGAAATGGCAGCTAAACTCATGCCCTTAACATTTTTCACAATCTGAAGGGCAATGCCGCGCCCCATATAACCAGCACCTATTATAGCAACCTTGATCGGGTTGCCCTCCTGTTGCCGCTTTTCCAATGCGCTGTCAACAATTATCATGTGAACACATCCAAGAGAAGTTATAGTGAACGTCTTTCCTCAACATAATCCGGCCAGTTCTTATCCTTTTCTGAAATCATCAGATTATCGGATACCCGCCACTCAATGCCAATTGCCGGATCATCCCAGCGAACGCCCCGTTCAGACTCCGGTGAGTAAAATTGGGAAACCTGATAAACCACTTCTGTGTTTTCTTCAAGTGTTTGATAGCCGTGGGTAAAATTTTCTGGCACATAGAGCATTTTTCGGTTCTCCGCTGTTAGCTCAACCCCAATCCATTCGAGGTATGTAGGTGATTCCCGCCGCAAATCAATAATCACGTCAAAGATTGCTCCACTGGTACACCTTCCAAGTTTCGCTTCTTCATAAGGCGTCCCCTGGTAATGCATGCCTCGTATTATACCCCGATATCTATTGAACGATAAGTTACATTGAACCAGTCGAGAATTCAAGCCATGGGCTTCAAACTCCTTTTTGCACCATGCACGGGCAAAAAATCCACGATTATCCTCAATTCTTTCAAGGTCAATAATAAAAGCACCTTTTAATTTTGTTTCTTTGAAAATCAAGGCTACTCCTTCTTAAAGCAATTTATCGTATCTATGAATTTCCGCTTCTGTCACCCGGCGCATATCCTTCTTTTGAAGATATGCTCGATACCATTCTGCGATCCACTGAAGGTTTGTGTTAAGATCAAGTTTGGGTGACCATCCCAGCAGGCTTTTGGCTTTTGAGCAATCCAGTTTCAGATACGTGGCCTCGTGTGGATGCTGGATGGAATCTGATTCCCAGGAGGCTCCATCTCCCCACGAATTGGTTAGCCGGTCAGCAACCCAGGAAACAGGTCGCGAATCAACATCACTTGGTCCAAAGTTCCATGCCCCGGCAAAGTCTCTACCTTGCTGCCATAGCATTTCAGCGAGGTATAGATATCCACGCAGCGGTTCGAGCACATGTTGCCAGGGTCTAATGGCATTCGGATAACGTATCATGGCAGATCGATTTTCCATTATTGCATTCATTATGTCAGGAATAAGACGATCTGGTGCCCAGTCTCCGCCACCGACGACATTACCGGCCCTTGCGGTTGCTATCGAAACACAGTGCCCGGAAGAACTGCTACCTGAAAAGTATGACCGTTGGTATGCAGACGTGACTAATTCAGCACAACCCTTACTGCTGGAATAGGGATCATGCCCTCCCATGGCCTCATTCTCTCTGTAACCCCAGTGCCATTCACGGTTCTCATAACACTTGTCACTGGTAATATTGACAACTACTCGCACAACGTCTGAATACCGAACTGCCTCCAACACATTCACGGTACCCATGACATTGGTACTATAAGTTTCCACAGGATTATCATAGGAATAACGGACTAATGATTGGGCTGCCATGTGAATAACGATCTCAGGGCTATACTCAGAGATTACGCTCTTAATATGCTCTAGGTCACGAACATCCCCTGTTATAGATTTCATTCCGTCTGAAACATGGGCGATTTCAAACAGACTGGGCTTTGTAGGCGGAGGCAGGGCGTATCCTATGGTATTGACTCCTTTGGTCTGTAACCACAGAGACAGCCAACTCCCCTTGAATCCAGTATGCCCTGTAACCAGGACCCTTTTGCCTTTCCAAAAAGTTGGGTCCATTACCAGACCTTCCACGGAGCTTCCCCACTCTGCCACAGCTCATCGAGGACATTCTTGTCCCGTAAAGTATCCATAGGCTGCCAGCATCCATAGTGTCTGTATGCTGAAAGCATTCCGTCATGCGCCAATTTTTCCATTGGCTCCCGCTCCCAAACAATTGAGTCGCCTTCGATGTAGTCCATTACGCCAGGTTCAAGCACGAAAAAGCCACCATTGATCCATGCGCTATCACCTTGCGGTTTTTCCTTAAAGGTTGAAATCTTGTGTTGATTCCGGTCTAAGTTGAACGCGCCAAACCGCCCTGGCTGCTGCACGGCAGTTAATGTCGCAAGGGTCTTGTGATCCCGGTGAAAAGCGATTAATTCCCTGATATTTAGATCAGTCACCCCATCTCCATATGTGAGGCAGAAGGTTTCATCTCCGATGTACTTCTGAACCCGTTTTAACCGTCCTCCAGTCATAGTTTTTTCACCGGTATCGACCAATGTTACCTGCCAGGGCTCCGTACCATTCTGGTGGGTCTTTATGCTGTTTTTTCGGAAGTCGAATGTCACATCAGACATGTGGAGAGAGTACATGGCAAAGTAATCTTTGATGACGTAACCCTTGTAACCCAAACAAATAATGAACTCGTTGATATCATGGGCTGAATAGATTTTCATAATATGCCAGAGAATTGGCATATCACCGATCTCTACCATGGGTTTGGGTTTCACCCCAGTCTCTTCCGAGATGCGTGTACCATAACCCCCTGCAAGGATAACCACTTTCATAGTAAACTTCCTCTAAACGTCGTCAAATAGTTGAATTGAAAATGGTTGAGTAGGAAAATAATACCCCAATTGAGCAAAA
>JAKLQR010000056.1 GCA_022013235.1 Thermodesulfovibrionales bacterium
AGGATTCCGAACAAGTCGGAATGACAGATAAAATAGCATGAAAATACCGTTTACAAAGATGCACGGCCTCGGCAATGATTTCATCCTTATCAATTGTATTGATCAGGATTTCGGGATTACCCCCCCTCAATCCCCCCCTTATCAAGGGGGGGAGATACGGGGGGGTGGTCCTGCGCTAAGCGATTTAGCAAAAAGATTGTGCGACCGACGATTCGGTATCGGCGCCGACCAGATCCTCCTGCTCGAAAAATCCGGTGCCGCAGATTTCAGAATGAGGATCTTCAATGCGGACGGGAGCGAGGTCGAGATGTGCGGGAACGGCATCCGCTGCCTTGCAAAGTACGTATGGGACAGAAACCTTTCTCCAAAAGATATCCTTGATATAGAAACATTGACAGGTATCATCAGACCGGAGAAGGCAGGAGATATGGTAAAAGTTGATATGGGCGAGCCGGTATTCGACCCGGAAAAAATACCGGTTCATCTTCCTCATCCTTCATCCTTCATCCTTCATCCCTTGGGCGGTCTTATCGATTATCCCCTTCAGATAGAGGATAAAGAATTCAGGATTACGTGCGTATCCATGGGCAACCCGCATGCGGTCATCTTTGTTGATAATGTCGCCGAGTTCCCGGTGACGTATTACGGGCCGATGATAGAGCGCCATCAGATGTTTCCCAAAAGAACGAATGTCGAATTCATAGAAGTCATCGATCCCTCTGCAGTGAAGATGCGCGTCTGGGAACGCGGATCAGGCGAGACGATGGCATGCGGCACAGGCGCATCCGCCGCGGCGGTAGCGGCGCATCTGAAAGGCCTTGCAGGAAGAAATGTTGTTGTGCACCTGCTTGGAGGAGATCTCATGCTTGACTGGGCAGGTGATAATCGTGTGTATATGTCCGGACCTGCGGTTGAGGTATTCGAAGGTGTTTTCCGCTCCTGAACCCGCAAGGCGCCCAATTGCAGAGAACGCTGCGCCTGGTTTTGCAAAATCAGCGGGAGCATATGCTTGCACTTCTTTTCAAGCGCGACTTCTGATAGAATTAGTAGGAAGCAGAAGATATCTTTCGTCTGCAAAAATAGAGTTCGGAGAACAGATCATTCTATAAGAAACCGGGAGGGGATGAAATCAGTATAAATATCCAAAAAAAGGAGACGGTCATGTTGAAAGGGTCAATTGTCGCAATCGTAACACCTTTTAAGAAAGGGAAGGTGGATGAAAAGGCATTCGGCGACCTCATAGAATGGCATATATCCCAGGGCACCAATGCGATAGTCCCTTGCGGCACAACTGGTGAGGCTTCAACCCTCGATTATAAAGAGCATTACAGGGTTATCGAGATTGCAGTCAAGGTCGTGAACAAGAAGATTCCGGTGATCGCAGGAACCGGGGCAAATTCTACTGATGAGACGATCGAGATCACAGAACATGCGAAAAAATCAGGCGCTGACGCCGCTCTGCTTGTGGCGCCCTATTATAATAAGCCGACGCAGGAAGGCCTTTACCGGCACTACAAGCTTATCGCAGAAAAGATTGATATGCCCTTAGTCCTCTATAATGTCCCCGGAAGGACGGCGGTGAACATTCTGCCCTCCACGGTTGCGCGCCTTGCGGAGATAAAGAATATCGTCGCAATCAAAGAGGCAACAGGCGATATGAAACAGGTAAGCGAGGTTATCAGGCTTTGCGGCAATAAGATTACTGTCATATCCGGCGATGACTTCACTACCCTTACCCTCATGGCGCTCGGCGGTAAGGGTACCATCTCGGTATCTGCGAATGTGATGCCGAAAGAGGTCTCTAAGATGTGCGCGTATATGCTGAAAGGCCAGTATGACAAGGCCAGGGAGATACATTTTAAGCTTGAGCCTCTCAATGCGGCGATGTTCATCGAGACGAACCCGATCCCCGTAAAGACAGCACTTGCCATGATGGGGAAGATACAGGAGGAGTTCAGGCTTCCGCTCTGTGAAATGTCGCCTGCCAATAAGGAAAAACTGAAGAAGGTGCTGCAAGATTACAAGTTGATTTAATAATCAATCGAAAACGGAATACAATAAAAAGGGGAGACCATCCATTAATGGTCGCCCCTTTTTATTGTATATATCGCTTGATGATCTCCAGGTCTAAATTTTTTACAACAGCTTTTTCAATGCTTCTCGTGTCGAATTCCCGGAGATAGGGGAAGATGCCGATGACTGGTACCGGGCTGATCTGTTTCAGTGTGTCGGGATTCGTCTCTTCTGCAAGTGTATCCTCGGGCGGGAAATGGTAATTGATGATGATCCCGGCAACGGGAAGCCCTGCCTTGATTGCACAGTCAACAGTAAGCATCGTGTGGTTCAGTGTGCCGAGTCCCGGCTTTGAAACTACCACCATCGGCAAGCCGAATTCTTTTGCAAGGTCGAGCACCGAATAATCCTGTCTTACCGGAACCATGAGTCCGCCGATACCTTCGACGACCACTGCATCATAGAGTGCCCGGAGTTGAGCATATGCTTTTGTTATTTTCTCGATGTCGACCGTTGTACCCTCAATCTGCGATGCTGTCAGGGGAGCGAGCGGTTTTTCGAAGCAACAGGGAGAGACAAGATGGACGGATTCCTCCATATGCGCGATGGTTTTTATAAACATTCCGTCTGACGGCACAAGGACATCGCCTTCTCTGAGACACCCAGTTTCTATAGGCTTCATGCCGCATGCCCTGACGCCGAGGAGCCTGAGGCCGAGGATCAATGCGCCGGTGATGATAGTTTTTCCTACCCCTGTGTCTGTGCCTGTTATGAAGAAACCCTTTGCCATAGAATCCTTGATAAATTTAAAGCTCTTTGCGTTACGCTTCTTTCAGTGCTTCAATCAGTCTCTCAATATGTTCGTCAGTATGTGCGGCAGTTACGGTAACTCGTATCCTTGGTTCTCTTACTGTCGGCGGCCGTATTGCCGGAGCGTATATTCCCTTTTCGAAAAGGCGCCCCGATACACGGAGGGTATTTTCGACCGTTTCTGTCATGATCGGAATAATTGGCGATTCACTCTGACCGGTATCATAACCGCAGTCCTGAATACCCCTGACAGTTTTCTCTCTGTTTGTCCACAGTTTTTTTAATAATGAAGAGTCATTCGCGATGATGTCAAATGAGGCGAGTGAAGCAGCAACGACACATGATGGCAACGCAGTCGCATAAATGAAACTGCGCACGGTGTTCTCTGCCCATTGGATGATATCTTTTGTGCCGGCGGCAAACGCTCCGAAGGAGCCAAAGGCTTTTGAAAACGTGCCCATCTGTATGACCCACGGTTCCGGTTTCAGGCTGAAGTGATCCAGTGCACCTTTCCCGTTACCGAGGACTCCTGTGCTGTGCGCTTCATCCAGATACAGAAGGAGAGAATTATGAGAGGGAAGTCCTCGGGTATAACCGCGGCACAGGTCGTGCAGGTCTCTTAATGGCGCAAGATCGCCGTCCATGCTGAATACGGTATCGGTTATGATTATGTTCTTTTGCGCCGCATTCTTTTTTATTAATTCTTCGAGATGCGAGATATCACGGTGCCTGAAAACAAAGACAGCGGCTTTGCTGAGCCTGCACCCGTCAACGATGCTTGCATGATTGAGTTCGTCACTGAAGATCGCGGTATCTTCGCCTGCAAGCGCGGGGATAAGGCCGGTATTTGCCGCATATCCTGAATTGAACACGAGCGCTGATTCGGTTTCCTTGAAGGAGGCGACCTTTATTTCAAGCTCGCGGTGCAGGAGAGTGCCGCCGCCGAGAAGCCTTGATGCGCCCGCCCCGAATCCGAAAGAGTCGAGGGCCTGCTTTGTCCTCTCAATGAGATACGGATGACTGGAAAGACTGAGATAGTCGTTGGACGCAAAGTTCACATACGGTTTATTATGAAACAGGATCACGGGCCCCTGCCGTGACTCTCTGTCCCGTAATTCCCTGAGGAGGTTGTGTTCTCTCAATATTTCGAGTTCAGCCCGAAACATCAGAGATATTGTACCACATCATCCCCCCATGATTATTGTAATTGCAATTACGAGAAGAGAGAGGAAAATAAGTGCCGGAACGGATAATTTCCCGTGAGAACCGGGAAAAGGCGGGGGCAACGCTAACTCATTCTTTCCTTATAAAACTCCCTGTTTTGTCTGTTTTTTGAATTTACAGGGCCTTTTTTTACAATCTAAAAACCTCTTGACAATCTTTTTTGGGCTGTGGTATGCTGGTTTCGCTTCTCTATAAACTACAAGACGGAAGGTGAAATATGCTAGAGCTTAATTGGACTTTTATTGTCATGCTGATCAATTTTCTTGTATTGCTCTTCATTTTAAATTCCATCCTTTTGCAGCCCCTCCTCAAGATCTTCAAGGAAAGAGATGATACCGTCAAGGGAGATCTTGATGCCGCCAGGGACATGAGCACCAAGCGAGAGGAAAGCATTGCAAGGCTCAACAGGGAGCTTTCTGAGGCTAGGAGCAAGGCCAAGGAGATTTTTGAAGTCCTCAGGACAGAAGGAGTTCAGAAGCAAAAAGAGGTCCTCTCCGCTGCCGAATCCGAAGCCGTCTCCATCATTGAGAAGGCAAAGGTGGAGATCAGGGCGGATGCTGAAAAAGCAAGACAGGCGTTAAGGGCTGACGTGGATAAATTCTCCGATGAAATCGTAAGAAAGCTGGTGAAGGTATGAGAGAGATGAAGAAGAACAACAAACTTTTCCCCCTCTTTGCTTTTTGCATGTTTATCCTCGCAACTACCGCGGTAGCATTCGCAAGCGGCGGCGGCGAAGAAGCCCATACCCCGCTGTGGAAAGAATACATGTGGAAGATTATCAATTTTGGTGTCCTCATCATTATCCTCTGGAAGTTCGGCAAGCAGCCCGTCCAGAATGCGCTCAGGCAGAGGACAGAATTAATAGAAAAGACCCTCAAAGAGGCGAAAGAGGCAAAAGAGGCTGCACTCAAGGCGATGCAGGAAGTCGAACAAAAACTGAAGACAAAGGATGAAGAGATAAAGGCTATCGTCGCAGCTGCCCAGAAGTCCGGTGAACTGGAGCGGAACAGGATAATAGAAGAGAGCGCCAGGCTTCAGGAGAAAATACTTGAACAGGCGAAAACGAATATAGAGTTTGAGCTGAAACATGCCAAAGAAGTGATCAAGGCAGAGGCTGTTAATCTGGCGATGGAACTTGCGGAGAAGAAGCTGAAAGAGAAAATGACAAAGGAAGAGCAGGAAAAGCTCCTTGATGATTCTCTTGTCAAGATAGGAGGCAGAGGTTGAAACCAGTAAGAGCAGCAAACAGATATGCGAAGGCATTGCTGAGGAACGTCGGGATGGAAAACGCACCTCAGGCGCTTACCGAACTTATTTCAATTAATGACCTTATGGTCAGGAGTAAGGAGTTCAGGAGTTTCCTCCTGAACCCGAGATTTACACCTGAGGAGAGGGCATCTGTTATCAAATCCCTCACGGAAAAACTGAAACTCTCGGAGAATACCGTCAAGTTTGTTCTGCACATTACAGACGTAGGGGTCATAGCAGCGCTCTCGGATATTATCAGAATTGCCACAAACCTCTATCTCGAAAAGAAGAAGAGGGCGAAGGCGGTTGTCATGACTCCCATTGAAATCAGTAAGGACCGCGAGAACACACTGAAAGCATCTCTCAAGAAAATGACCGAGAGGGATGTGGATCTGGAATATGTGATCGATCCTTCCCTCCTTGGAGGAATCCTCATCAAGATGGGAAGCACCATGTATGATACCAGCATAAAGGGCCAGTTAAGGCTTTTAAAAGATGAGCTAATAAAGGGGTGAAATTATGCCAGAAATCAAGACAGAAGAAATAAGCGAACTTTTGAAGAAGCAGATCACGGATTTTGAGAAGAAGATTGACGTCAGTGAAATCGGTACTGTTACCTATATTGGTGACGGTGTCGCAAAGGTTTACGGACTCGATAACTGCATGGCTATGGAGATGCTCGAGTTCCCGAACGGTGTTTTCGGAATGGCGTTAAACCTGGAAGAGGATTCGGTCGGTGCGGTTCTCTTCGGTGAGAACAGTCTGGTTAAGGAAGGCGATATCGTCAAACGCACCGGCAAGGTTATGGAAGTCCCCGTCGGAGATGAATTAAGGGGAAGAGTTGTCAATGCAATCGGACAGCCGATTGACGGCAAAGGCCCGCTCAACACAAAACAGACCCGCAAGGTCGAGGTGGTCGCACCGGGTATCATTAAAAGGAAACCGGTTCATGAGCCGCTCCAGACAGGCATTAAGGCGGTCGACGCCATGATCCCGATCGGAAGGGGACAGAGAGAGCTTTGCATCGGTGACCGCCAGATCGGAAAGACAGCTATCCTCATTGACACAATCATCAATCAAAAAGGCGGAGATGTTACCTGTATATACGTTGCGATCGGACAGCGGAGACCTGCTGTCGTCAATACCGTCAAAAAACTTGAGGAAATGGGGGCGCTTGAACACACAATCGTTGTTGTCGCAACAGCGAGTGAGCCGGCGCCTCTTCAGTATATAGCTCCATACGTTGGTTGTACGATGGGTGAATATTTCAGGGATAACGGCAAGGCCGCCTTTATTGCATATGATGACCTGACCAAGCAGGCTCAGGCCTACAGGCAGCTTTCCCTGATCCTGAGACGTCCTCCTTCACGTGAGGCATACCCTGGTGACGTCTTCTATCTCCATTCAAGGCTCCTCGAAAGGGCGGCGAAGATGAGCGACGACATGGGGGCAGGTTCACTGACAGCAGTTCCTGTCATTGAAACACAGGCCGGTGACGTTTCCGGATTTATCCCGACAAACGTTATCTCTATTACTGACGGCCAGATATATCTTGAGCCCGAACTCTTTTACGGAGGCATTAGACCGGCGGTGAACGCAGGTCTTTCAGTCAGCCGAGTCGGCGGCGCTGCCCAGATAAAGGCTATGAAACAGGTTGCCGGTATGCTCAGGCTTGACCTTGCCCAGTACAGGGAGCTTGCTGCATTTGCTCAGTTCGCGTCTGACCTCGACAAGGCAACCCTTGCCCAGATACTGAGAGGGCAAAGAATGGTTGAACTCCTGAAGCAGGACCAGTTTGTTCCTATGTCAGTTGATGATCAGATTATTGTTATCTTTGCAGGAACCCAGGGATTTCTCGATGACGTACCGGTTGAATCGATACGATCCTTTGAGGAAGCATTTATGAGATATATCAGGGCTGAAAAACAGGACCTGAAAAAAGAGATCATGGAAAAGAAGGCACTGGATGATGACCTTAAAGCAAAACTGACCGAGGCAATCACAACGTTCAAGAAAACCTTCTCAGTATAATAAGTTTGTGATAGGAGAGGATACATGCCAACTTTAAGGGATATAAGAAAAAGACTAAAAGCAATCCAGAGCACGAAAAAGATCACTGCAGCCATGAAGATGGTGGCCGCAGCAAAGATGCGGAAGGTTCAGGACCGGATGCTGAACTTCAGGCCATATGCCATAAGGATGGAGACAGTCCTGTCAGATCTTGCGAAAGTTGCAGAAC
>JAKLQR010000057.1 GCA_022013235.1 Thermodesulfovibrionales bacterium
AGAATGCGGCGATCAAGCACAACGTGCATCCTTCGGAATGGACGTCCAGAAACATTGAGACCATGAAAAAGCAGCTTGATCGTTTAGGGTTGAGCTATGACTGGGACAGGGAGGTCACCACATGCGCTCCGGAGTATTACCGGTGGAATCAGTGGTTTTTCCTGAAGATGCTCGAACGGGGACTCGCGTACCGGAAATTTTCCTATGTCAACTGGTGTCCTTCCTGTGCGACTGTTCTGGCGAACGAACAGGTGATAGACGAAAAATGCTGGCGATGCGACGAAACAGTTACGCAGAAAAAGCTTGAGCAATGGTTTTTCAGGATTACGAGCTATGCAGAAGAGCTCCTCAGCGCCTGCGATGAACTGAGCGGATGGCCCGAACGGGTAGTCCTCATGCAGAAGAACTGGATAGGCAAAGGCGAGGGGGTGGAGGTCGATTTCCCGGTCGAGGGGATAGATGAACCGCTGAGAATATTTACGACCAGGCCTGACACGTTATTCGGGGTGACCTTTCTGTGTATTGCTCCTCAACATCCTCTGTCTGAACGCCTGATCAGTGACAAAGAAAAGCTGGATGCAGTAAAGGCAAAATACGGGAAAGAAGACGAGAAGGTCGGGCTGTTCACCGGTTCCTATGCGACTAATCCTCTGAACGGTGACAGGGTTCCAATTTATATAGCGAATTTTGTACTCATGGAGTATGGCACAGGTGCGATTATGTCTGTCCCGGCCCATGACCAGAGAGATTTTGATTTTGCAAGGACTTACAATCTTCCCGTGAAAGTTGTGATCGTTCCGGGGGAGGGTGAGGCCATGCAGCCAACCCTTGAAGAGGCTTATGAAGATGAGGGCATTCTGATTGACTCAGGACAGTTTGCCGGCATGAAGAGTGACGCCGCAAAACAAGAGATAATACGCTTTATAGAAGAGAACGGGCTCGGGAAGGCTGTGGTCAATTTCAAGCTGCGCGACTGGGGTATTTCACGGCAGAGATACTGGGGCACTCCGATACCGGTAATTTACTGCGATACATGCGGCATGGTCCCTGTTCCTGAAAAAGATCTCCCCGTGATCCTTCCTGAAGATGTCTCGTTCTCCGGGAAGGGGGATTCCCCGCTCCTCAGTTCTGAGAGATTCTTCCATGCCGAGTGCCCGAAATGCCGGGGCAAGGCAAGACGGGAGACCGACACCATGGATACTTTTGTGGATTCATCATGGTATTTCCTCCGGTATTGTTTCCCGGGAGGAGAGAGAGATCTTTCCTCTGATTTTCGTGAGCCCGATTCCGGGTCCAGGCGCTGGATGCCTGTTGATCAATATATAGGCGGCGTAGAACATGCGGTGCTCCACCTGTTATATTCCCGGTTTTTTACCCGGGTAATCCGTGACCTTGGTCTTATTACCATCAGCGAACCGTTCCGGAATCTCCTGACCCAGGGCATGGTGATTAAGGACGGCGCCAAGATGTCCAAATCAAAAGGAAATGTTGTCGACCCCAATTATCTCATCGAGAAATACGGCGCTGACACCTCAAGATTATTCTCGCTGTTTGCCGCCCCTCCGGAGAAGGACCTCGACTGGTCGGATAAAGGGGTAGAGGGTGCATACAGATTCCTGAACAGGCTGTGGGGAATTGTGCAGAGGAACAGAACCGAAATCCGGAGTGCATCGCCCGGAGTCAGCAGTATTGCAAATCTCCAGCCTGCGACCGCAGGTCTTTACCGAAAAACTCACCAGACGATCAAGAAAGTGACGACGGACATTGAACGTGAATACCATTTCAATACTGCAATCGCTGCATTAATGGAGCTGGTGAATGAAATCACCTCCTTCGCGCATCAGAGCGAGGAAGACCGTGCGGTATTCAGGTTTGCCATCGAGCATGTCCTGCTCCTGCTCTCACCGTTCTCCCCTCATATTGCAGAAGAACTATGGGAGGAAACAGGAAATCAGCCGGGCATCTTTGAAAAAGGCTGGCCTGGATGGGATGAAGACGCGGCAAAAGAAGAGACCATTGAGCTTGTCGTCCAGGTGAATGGGAAACTCAGATCAAAGATCATGATGGCAGCCGGAACTCCCGATGACGAGATAAAGAGGCTTGCGCTTGAGGACCCGAAAATACAGGAGATTACCGGTGGAAAACAAATGAAAAAGGTTATTGTGGTGAGGGGGAAACTGGTCAATATAGTTACAGGCTGATGGTTATGGGTAACAGTTTAAAGATATATGTCCGTGCAATATCTCTCTTAATCCTTCAGAATGCTGGAGGAACAGCTATCTCAGCAACCAAAAACCGGAGGCGGACGTTTGGAAACAGAGTCTTTTTGCTTTTGGCTCTCTGCTCTCTGCTCTTCGCGATAAGCGGGTGTGGCTATACCCTGCACCGGGGGTCGCAGCTGCCATTCCGGGAGATAGCGATAGGAACTATAGAAAATAAGACTGTGGAACCCAAACTTCAGGATAAGCTCTCTATTGCTCTTACGCAGGAATTTTTAAAACAGGGGGTCACTGTTTCTCCTGCAGCCCCGTATACACTCAGCGGGGTGATACATGCCTTTGAGTTGAAGATACTGTCCGAAAAGTCAGATGTTGCAGCAGAGTACGAGGTTATCATACAAGGTGATTTCAGGCTGACTGATCCTTCCGGCAAGGTCTCCGAATGGAAAAACGTGGGTTCTCCCTTCATTGTCTCTTTTCCTGCTACCGGACAATTGAATGAATTGATAGCACTCAAGGAACAGGCGTCGCTCAAGGCCATGAGGGATACAGCCGGAGAGATTGTGGCAACTCTTCTCTACCAATGAGCTATCGTAATTTCCTCAGCGAAATAGAAAAAGGCCTGCCTGCCCCAGCGTATCTGCTCTACACTGCAGATCCATTTTTCTCCAGGGAAGCGGTTGAGGCGATCAAGAAACTTGTTCCCGAAACAGAAAGAGACTTCAATCTCCATATCTTTGACTTGTTTGCCAATGTGGATGAAAGCGCATCAATCCAAAAGATCGTTGAGACAGCGAATACAGTCTCTTTTTTCGGCGGCAGGAGATTTACGGTCCTCATCGTGAACCTGCAGAAACTTGTCAAAAAAGATGTCGAGCGCCTGGAGTTCTATACCGCGAATCCTTCCCCTCAGTCTGTGTTCGTGATCCTGCACATCGGGTCATGGAAAGGGGCGAAGAGGGAGAAGTTCCAGGGAGTGAAGCTTCTGTCTCTTGACATGCGGGATTCGGAAATACCTTTCTGGATAAAACAGAGAGCAGGATACCACGGACTGGTAATTTCAGATGAAGCAGTCGAGTACCTGTTAGGAGTTGTAGGCCCCGACCTTGGTCTCCTTTCGGCGGAAATCGAGAAGATTTCTTTCATAGGAAAGAAGAAAATAGCAGTAGACGATATCGCAGACATTATCACCGGAGAGAGACTGTACAGTGTCTTTGATCTTACCGATGCGCTGAGAAAAAAGGACGCTGACAGGGTTTTCGCTGTCTATAAAACGTTGAAAGAGACGACGGAAGGGTTCAGCCTCATTGGCGCGCTCAACTGGCAATATGCAAAACTTCTCCGTACAGGGATCAGCCCCGGTGAGAATGAATATTTCCTGAAGATATTCGAATGCCTCAACAGAGTCGATGCTGATATGAAAAGCTCAGGAAGATCGTATCCCGTAGAATATCTTCTGCTTACGCTGCTCCGGCTGCAGGGATAGCGTTTACTTTCCTGCTGAGCCGGGATATGTTCCGTGAAGCGGTATTCCTGTGGATAACCCCTTTTGAGGCAGCTTTCGTGAACGCCTTGATCGCAAGAGTGAGTTCGTTTCCTGCCTCTTCTTTCTTGCCTGCAACCACTGCAGTTTCCACTTTCTTCACGACGGTTTTGATAGTGCTCCTTACCGCTCTGTTCCTTAGGTTCTGTTTTTCAGCCTGCCTCGACCGTTTCATGGCCGACAGGTTTTTCTTAGGTGTAGCTTTTGCTGGCAATGGTAACCTCCTAGTGAATTAGAAATTCTAAATTACCATAAAAATGGTTATAAAATCAATACGTTTTATTTGAAATCAGCCTCGACGGCAATAAGCCAGTAGCGCGAGGGAGAGGTTTTTATCGTTGCCCGCAGTTCTTCTGAAACCCAGTGCGAGTCTTCGACCAAGTTATAGAAGTATGAATCGATTCCGAAAAAACCGTCGAGGAGATGAGTGATCACATGGAGCATATTCGTCCGGTATCCCTGAGGGGTCTGCTCCAGGTCTGTGAGTGTCTGTATCCCTTCATCCTGTAACTCGGAGGTCAGTTTGTGAAGGATTGTGCGGTTTTTCCGGATTGCCTGATCAAGCGTATCCCGGAACGCATGGCCCGCAGCTGACAGGGATTTTTCCTCTGCGATATGCGTATTGAAGTAACGGACCAGCTGATAATGCTGGAAGAAGTTAAAGACCTTTTCCCTGCATGCCTCGAAGTCAGCGCCGTCTGTCAGGATGAGATGATGATACTTCTGCCCTTTCCGGTGAGGTTTCGAGACCACGAAATCATATTTGATACCCTTGGGCATATTTTTACCTTATCAGTAATCGTACTGATTTTCAATATTCATATTGATAAATTCCAGGATGAATTGGACGGATGGAGTATTTTTGCTCATTCTCGGGCTGTCGCCCTCCGAGGGATCCCGATAAGAATCGGGATAAATCCGCAAAAATACTCTATCCGTCCAATTGTTTGAGCAGTATATGACTACAAAAAGCCCATGAATTTGCGATGCTCCCGGATATTTTATGGTAAGATGTATCTCATGAAACGTTACAAACCCGTGTCGCTCAAGAAAATAAAAACCTGTTCACTTGCATCAAGGAAAAGCAAGGTTTCTCACTCAGCCATTGCAACACCGCCGGTGAAAGGGGATACGATGAGGACTTTTTTCAGGAACCTCCCCGATATACTTGCCGCCCGGGATTTCGCCTCCGTTGTCCGGGCCATTGCGAATGCGCACAGGAACAGAAGACCGGTGGTCCTCGGCATGGGTGCGCATCCCATAAAAGCAGGGCTTTCCCCTCTCATTATCGATCTCATGAAGCGAGGCATCATAACTGCGCTTGCAACAAACGGCGCCTGTATTATCCATGACTTTGAAATGGCGTATGTCGGCTCGACTTCCGAGGATGTTGACGCAGAGCTTTGCAAGGGAAGTTTCGGGATGGCCGGCGACACGGGAAAATATCTGAACAAGGCAATCCGTGATGGAGTCCGGAAAGGATATGGTATCGGGAAGTCGGTCGGGGAGATGATTCACAGGAGCAGGTTCAGATTTAAGGGGACAAGCATCTTTTCCTGTGCATTTGAACTTGGGATTCCCGCCACCGTGCATGTGGCGATCGGGTCAGATATCATCCACATGCATTCAGAGGCAGATGGTTCAGCTATCGGCGAGGGAAGTTTCCGTGATTTTAGACTCTTCGCTTCCGTGGTTTCCGATCTCGAAACCGGAGTATATATCAACCTCGGCTCTGCAGTGATAATGCCGGAGGTTTTCCTGAAGGCACTGACCATAGCCCGCAACCTGGGCAATAAAGTCGAGAATATTACCACAGTGAATATGGATTTTATCCAGCATTACAGGCCGAGAGAGAATGTCCTCAGAAGGCCTACGCTCAAAAAAGGCGCTGCCTATGCCCTCACAGGGCATCACGAAATCATGTTCCCTCTCCTCGCAGCAGCACTCATCGAAGAGATCGGATAGCCCTTGCAATTTATGAATTCTCCGGATTGTATGGTTAGTTTATGCTATTAATCCTGAAAGATATTAAAAGTTGTTTAGTATCTTTCTTCGTCATTCCCCGACTTGATCGGGGAATCCAGTATCGAAACCTTCTTGAAAAAGAACTGGATTATCCGGTCAAGCCGGATAATGACAACCATTGAAACAGAGTCCGCTATGAATGATTAAGGCCGAAGCAAATAAATGCACGTTTTTACACACGGGGCCATTTGCCCCATGCGTAATGAGCGCTTGTTACTTCTTTAACGAGGCTATGTAGGCGACGAGGTCTTTCATATCCTGGGAATCCGCAGCGAGAGGCTTTCCTTCCAGCGCCCTCTTAATACATGCATTAATGGTGCTTTCAAGGTTCGCTCCAGTGCCTTCGAGTCCTTTGCCGTCCGGGTGGCAGGTATTGCAGCTCTTGTCGTTTGCACTTCCTCCCAATGCCGGGTCCTGAAAAAGTTGTTTCCCCTGTTCAACATTCCCTCCCGTTGATGCTTCTTTCCCAACTGTTTCGGTTCCGCCGGAACCCTTGCTTCCTGCTCACGCTGCCTGAGCAGGCTCAGGATATCCGATTCCTATCAGAGTGGCGCCGGCAACGAGAGTAGTAATACTCAACCCTGCAAGAATTCTCTTGAAATCTTTCTGATCCATCAAATACCTCCTTTTTAAGGTTACTTTTGTGATTTTTCCCCTGGCGGCATACGCATATCACCCGGTGCTGCTGTACAAGCAAACAAGGTGCCATGAGTAACCGGTTGATTTTATTTGATTCCCGGGAATCGATGAGTAAAGAAATGCGGCAAATCGCCTTTACACTGGGCAAATTGCCCGTGAATCTGTGAGATGGATTTATACCGGTAAGGGGGATGCAACAATTCTATGTCAGGCAAGAAGATATCCAAGCCGACTTCCGGAGGACTGATCCTCTCCTATTAATGTTCTCCCTGCATCCGGAAGAGTGAGCGCACTCTTATGCGAGAGCATTCCGATCACGGCTCATTTGTCGTGTTCGGTAATTACCTTGCCTGAAGAACTGAAAGACAACCCTGCTCTTGTGTCAAGCATAAGCGCCTCGACAATCGGCTGATTGATGTTTTTATCCGCACGCCATTTCACCACGAAATTTGCGCCCGGTCCTCCTCTTGTATCATATTCTTTGAGGTAGAAGAAGGTGTGGGCAAATGGTTTCAGGACTAACGGTTTTTTTATATAGCTCTCGATAAATTTACCGCTCGAATCATAATAATCTACTTTTAGTAAGGTAAATGGGTATTTGGGGTCTATATTATGGATACTTAACATTGTTGCAAGCTGGAACGGGTTTCCTTTCGGCCCGGAATAGACATTTGAATAGATAGGGACATAGAGGGTTTCACCGGATGAGAGCCCTCTGTCAGGTTCTGCCTGTGCGAAGAGAGGGACGAATACTATTGCAAGAACCAGAGAATACCACAAGACCTTGGTTTTATGATACGTTTCTGTGAACATAAATATTTACCTCCTTTATCTGAAAAACTCCAATCAGCGTTTGAAAAGGATCGAGAAAAAAACATACTTTGCCAATACTTCCGCATCGTTCTCTGAAATCTCTCTATCCCCAAATTTGGGCATGCTTCCTTTCGGAGCCCTCATTGCCGAGGTAATATCTTCCTGTTTTTTTATAGCTTTCATCCTGCTGCCATCCTGATGGCACCTGACACAATGTTCCTGAAACAACTTCTCCCCGGTATTTCCTTGTGTTGTCTTTACCTCAGTCTTTGTTGGTAGTTCATTTTGTTCACCGGCTTTGTTACATCCGCCGAGCACCAGCGATAAGACGCCTATGCATAATAACAATACTCTTGCCAGAGGAATATTCATTCTCATGCAGTTCCTTCCCGATACTCAACTCTATTCTTGTTGCCGACTACTAAAAGTCTACGGGAAAATACCGCATTTATCAACTTGCGGGAGAGATTTTTATGAGAGAGAGAGGTACTGTGAGCGGTTTCAACGTGTCACCCTTGAGCTTTCTGCTTCGAATGTGCACCTTCCTGGCATAATTTGTTAGTGCTGGTGTCTGTTACTTAAAATTAAAAAGTTAAGGCTGAATGCTTATGGCTTTCTTCGACCGGTCATGAGAAATACGGTAAATGTTCGCATTCCTCCATCAGGCCCCGGTTTTATTACTTCTGCCGCTGTCCTGTCCCGGATATCGTCGAATCCCGCATCCATAAACTCCTGGCGCAGCAATGCCCGATCAAAGCCAAAGTGGAATATACCGTCGTTGTTGCCATGAAATTGACCGTCATCGGGGTCAAGGTCGGCAATGCAAAGATATCCGGAAGGCGCAATAATACTATAGAATTGATCAAGCAGAGGTCTGATTTCTTTCACATGATGGAGGGTCATGCCGCTTACAATCAGGTGATAAGTGCCTTCCAGCATAGTGCCCTTTTCAGTGTCCAGATAATGCGTCTTTACATTGGGAAGATTCTGCGTGTCGATCTTTGCGTTGAGAACATCAATCATTCCCCGGGAACTGTCAACGCCTGTTATGGAACGGACTACCGGCTGCAACTGGAGGGTCAATAGTCCTGTGCCGCAACCAAAATCCAGGACATCCATAGTAGAAGTCAACACGATTTCGTCTGATATCGCAGCTATTATATCGTTTGCCAGCTTGACCCGTGCCGGCACCTCATCCCAGGTGGCTGCCTCTTTGTCAAAATCACGCTTTTCAATATTCATCGAAGCATTTTTTCTGGACCGACTCCTTCGTCTAATATAACGACCTCAACACGCCGATTTTGTTGCTTTCCTGCTGAAGTTGCATTGCTCGCTATCGGATATTGTTCGCCGTATCCTTTGGTGGTTATCCTTGTTGCCGGAACTCCCTTCATAGTCAAAGCGTCGCGCACGGAATCTGCCCGGTTTTGAGAGAGACCCAAATTGTAAGTCTCGCTCCCTGTACTGTCTGTAAATCCTTCAATCAACACTTTGCGATTGGGATATTGCTCTAAGAACTCAGCAAGTTTGTCAAGGGTTCTTGTAGCACCTGACATGAGGATAGCTTTCCCGGTTTCAAATAATATATCTCCAAGAGTAAGAATTAAGCCTCTATCAGTCTTCTTGGCCTTGAGCTGTTCGAGTTCACTTTCAATTTTTTCCCTTTGCTTCACTGCTTTTTCAGCTTTGACTCGTGCAAGTTCAGCTTCACGTTTTCTCATTTCAGCTTCTTTTTTGGCTTCCTCAGCTTTGACCCGTGCCAGGTCAGCTTCAAGTTTTCTCGCCTCAGCTTCCTTTTTAGACTTTTCAGCTTCAAGTGCCTTTACCTCAGCTTCCTTTTTAGATTTTTCTGCTTCAAGCGCCTTAGCCTCAGTCTCTCCTTTTGCCTGTTGAATCTCAAGTGCTCTTGTTTCAGCTTCCTTTCTCGCTTTGTCAGCCTGCTGAGCCAAGGCTATAGCCTCCCCTTTTGCCCGTTCAAGTTCCATTGCCTTAGCCTCAGTTTCTTTCCTGGCACGCTCAGCCTCTTCAGCTCGCCTTTCTGCTAATCTTATTGCTCGATTCGCTTCGATTTCCCTTGCGTGTAATACAATCTTGTTTTTCTCTTCAAGAAGACGTTCTTTTTCTTCCTCGGCCATTTTCTGTTCTGCCTGCGCTACGGCTATTTTTGCTTTTCTCTCAGCAATATACGCAAGGTGATTCATTTCAGCTTCATCCTGTGCTTGTTCAGCCTTCTTCAATGCCTGAGCTGCCTCATAGAGACTAACCGGTACATTCTTGGCTATGTCTGGATTTGCTTGTGCCTGTTCATAAGCCGAGCGGGCACGTTCTAACGCAGGATTCGGTTCAGGCACTGTAGCGCATCCTATTATGAAAAGTGATGCCAAGAACCCAATCATAAAGAAAAATATTATGTTCCTTGATTTATAAATAGCGTGTTTCACGGTATCTCACCTCCCTTTTGGTTTTATTATTACCTTTGCTTGCGATCTATCTCATGGCGTAATGTCTCTATGCTGTCTTTCATCTCCTGGGTTATTTTTTTTGTTCTTTCAGACTGTGCCTTTGCCTCTGCGAGTTTTGCATCCATGAGTGCTTCATCTGCCAACCGTTTCGCCTGAACAAATTCCTCCTTTTCGACTGCTTCTCTGGCTGCATTGATTTTGTCACGCGCAAGCTTCAACTCCATGGGTGCATAGAGCGTCGCATTGCTATTTTCTGCTGCTTTAATAGATAAATCAGCACTGGTGAGACTTTCAGTATAAGCAATGTCTTGTGATGCACATCCAATCAGACCGATTGCAAAACAGATTACTGCAAAACATATCCCCTGAGATAACTGTTTCATTGTTAGGCATACCTCCTTTTCTTTATTTTTTACATGCTTTTTCTCATAAGAAGAGGTTGTTGTATCAGGAATAAATATAAATGGGGGTGGAACTATGAGCCTTCAATTAAACTTATACCAAAAATGCTTTGCTCTGTCAAATAATCGAATTGCCAACTATAAAAGTTTTTTCGTATTTTATCTTTTGATGTTATACCAAACTGATGATATTGTTGAGAGATTATGCTTGCCAGAAGTAGAATAAATACTTCAAACAATGAGGAGCCCAAGTGTTTTTGGCATGCATTTTTTTTGCGATTTGTTTTATTACAATTGATGTCGTTAACTATATTTTTTATTGAGTCGCATCAATAGTAATTTTTTCAGGTTCATAAACCATAAAAAACATGCCAATTTTTTTAGACAATCCCATAATGGGAGCAATCACTAACATATCGCCATTCTTATCATCTGTGATCACAATTTCGTTTTTTTCCATAAGCTCATTTGGATATAGAGACGAAAAGGCAGCTCCTTCGACTTTCTTATCAGTTGATACTGCAATTATCCCGTCAGCTTTGACAACAAGGATCTGTTTTATTTGGGGTTCTTTTACCAGTTGGTTGAGATATTCATTGATCTGCTCGTAATTTTCTCTGAGCATCTCTTTCCTTATGGCCCAGACAAAAGTGGTTGTGGTAAGGCGGAGGAAATATCGCGTCTTTTCTGTGATAACCTGATGAGATTTTTCGATTAATTGAATCTGCTGGGTTTCCATTTGTTTCTGAACATTTTTCACCGCAATAGTCTTCCAGAAATACATAACAAAGACTAAGGCTACCAATACACCGATAACATACCAATATTTCTTTCCGCTTTCCTTCGTAATCATCCTCCGGCTACTTACTCAGCGTAGCATTAATTATTTCCTGCAGTCTTTCGGGAGATAATCTGCTGCCTGTATCGCGTGGAGATCCCCCGATTGTATCACTACCACCCCACCTATTACTTTCAGTCACAATATGAGATTCCTCTTCATTCAGTTTTGCGTATAATTTCTGAAGATGAAATGGCGTCCATACAGACCTTCTCCCCAACGTATACACATATGATCTATCTGATTTTTCTGCCACTAATACAGCAAAGGCCGTGATCCCATCATTATACATAGCCATTCTTGAGGCCAGTCCCGTCTCCCTGGTAAATGTCCATCCATCTCCCCCGCCAATTATCTCATAATTTCCCTTCAGGGACAGCTCACCACTTTCATCAAGAAAATAACGGTCTATTCTGGCTTCGACAGATTCAATAATCCCTCTCAAGTCCGCTTCTTCCATTTCCGCAACTCTGCCATCAAAACGCGCTTCGTAATAAGGCTGAAATATCCATGCCATTTTCTCCTCATTGAAGTATCGCCAAAAGGATAAGCTCCTGCCGTACTGTCCAGCCTGTCTTCGCAGTATACAAGCCGGTTAATCCGGGGATCGGAATATTTTCTCACGCGCTCATTATTCTTTAATAGCCACCAGGCAAGACAGGTGTCCTCATCCGGGTCATTCACATAGATATGCGCTTCCGGAACCCCGTCTTTTCTGAAGGTATCAAACAATCCCAGCTTAATTTCGATGTGGATTTGTTCAGCAGTGGAACGTGTTGTCAATCTGTCAGCCTTTGAATGATGATCAAAATTAGCATAGGGTCCTTTAGGATCTCTCTTCGTGGTAGCATGAACAAATCCGTCCAAAGCAATTGAATATGGAGGTTTCTTTTTTTTGAAAACAGACCAACTGTAGACTTTTCGGGGCTCTATATTCAAATCAATTGGCATAAGAAATCACTATATTAACGTAGCAGCATTTTTCTTCTTCAAACAGTTCACAAAGATATCCCCGCCCCTGATGTTTTCATTACCAAAATGCGGAAAAACATTTTCCCTTTCACGTCGGCATTTTTTTGTTATTCAACTTTGAATGAAATTGATTTGACAGAATTACCCGTTTTATCTTTTATCTCCACCTTCCAGTTTCCCATTTTCCCATGTAAATTCTTGTATGCGAATGCTCTCCACCTGGGACCTTGCATAATTGGAAGCGTGAAAGTGCGCATTTCCTGCCCCTCGTGATACCAGACAAAGGTAGCCTCTGTATCTTCTGAAATATTCATGGCTTCGATGAAACAATACACCTTTTCGGTTGATGCGGGAAATGTATCCGCAACTCCGACAGGTTCTCTGTCTTGCACATCTTGAGCAACAACCATTCTTGATATACTGAATAACTGTGTCCCCTTTTCAGCTTTTTCCTGACCGATAGCAGGAGAAGTTATCCCAAACGATACGATTACAACGAAAGCTAAGAGAACCATCCAAATTGTTTTGTTTTTCATTTTTCCTCCTTATTTTGTAACCACTTCCATCAAATCCCATTTCAATCATTATACAAAAATTTGACAGTTTAGTCATTCTTTGATAGGCTCTCAAATAATAAGTACATTGTAAGAAAGGGGGATGAGATTTCATTTAACCCATTCACCAGAGACAAATTTCTTTTGATCCAACAGCTTTCAAATTATATCCACTATTCACTTGAAAAACTGTCCCCATTCTAATCGGTAAAACAATTCTCCGTCAGACCGGAAAAATTATCAGCAAGAAGTACAGCTATTAACAAACTGAACAGTTGCTTTCTATTAGACTCAGCATACGCAATACAGCAAACTTTTGTCGTAAAGGAATAACCAAAAAGGGGGTAAAAATGGAGAATTTAATTGCACAAATTACTCAACTCACAGGATCATACGTGCCCCGAATTGTTGGGGCTCTCGCGGTTCTGATTCTTGGGTGGTTTATTGCTTTAGTTATTGCATCCATCGTCCGGAAAGTGTTACATCGGACTACGTTAGACAATCGTCTTGCAGAATGGATAGCAGGAGAGGAGAAAGCCAGGACTATCGAAGTAGAAAGCAGTATCTCAAAGGGAATTTTCTATCTTCTTATGCTCTTTGTACTTGTAGCGTTCTTCCAGACACTTGGTATTACGCTCATCACCGAACCTTTGAATAATCTCCTGAATAAATTGTTCCAGTTTGTGCCACAATTGCTTGGCGCCGCCGTATTAATCCTTATTGCCTGGGTAGTAGCAAGGGTCATGAAACTGCTCGTTTCACGACTCTTAAGTACCACGAAGCTCGACGAAC
>JAKLQR010000058.1 GCA_022013235.1 Thermodesulfovibrionales bacterium
AAGATTAAGGCTGGAGATTCACCGAATTCCGAGCAGTTGCAGTCCATCGGAAAATCCCTGAAGGTACAGGGTCTCATCCTGGGGGCGGTCAACAAATATGGTGAGATCAGGGAAGGGAACGTCTCCGCGCCTGAGGTTGCCATCACCCTGATGATGGCTGATTCCAGTTCGGGAAGCATAATCTGGTCCGTCACCAAAACACGGGGAGGGGCCAGTTTTATGGCAAAGCATTTTGGCGCAAGGGCGGATACCATGAGCGAAACGGTTCTGCAGGTTGTCAGGGAGTCAATACAGACATTGTATCACTAAAAACTGAAACGGATGAATATACAGAAAAAGACGGAGTGCAGGGCGCAGCGCACTAAGACCAGCGGACAGGAGGTCGTAAGCAAAGGGTTGAAAAGAATGAGAACTCGTCACAATATATTTGGCCCTTTGCTTCGAACCCTCTGTCTTTTACTCGTCTTTATTGGTTTTTTTATGTTCTCTCATGGCAGTGGATTCGCAGGAGCAGCCGAAGAAAAAGAGAGGATAGCGTTGCTTCCCTTTGAAAATTTCACTGAGGATCCAAATGCGTTGAAATTTCTCATGCCAAAAATAAGGAGCAGACTTGAAGACAAGGGATTTATGGTCATCGACGAGGCAACACTTGACGCATTTTTACTCAGGGAGAGGATCAGGACCACCGGCTGCATCGGGAGAGAGGCCGCCGGAAAAATGGGGCGGGAGCTGGATGTCAGGGGTATCGTGCTGGGGTCGGTCAATTCGTTTTCGAACAGTGAGAATCCTGTAGTCGGTCTGTCAGCCAGGCTTGTTAGAACTGCAGACTGCGGTATTCTCTGGGCAGATAACACAGCATTTACCGGAGAGGATTTCACAACCGTCCTGGAACTGGGTACGATCAGAGAGATCGGGCAACTCACGGACAGAGTATTGGATGCGTTATTCGATTCTCTTGGCACATATCCGCTCAAAAAAGAGAGCGGGAAGACATATAAAATTGCGGTTATACCGTTTAAAAACGACAGCAAGAGAGACAACGCGGGTATGATTGCAACATATCTTTTTCTTTCAGCGCTGTCCAAGAACAGGATGTTCGAGGCTGTGGAATTCGGTGAAGTAAGACGGTTCATGGTTGAAAACCGGATAAGAGGTAAGGGGGAACTGGATTATACGAATAAGGATACCCTGGCAGAAATGACCGGAGTGGACGGCGTTCTTGTCGGGACGGTCGAGTCATATAGCGAGGGGAAGGGAAACATGCCGCCGGAGGCGTCAATAAGCGCCCGCCTTATCGACGCCCGGAAAAACAGAATACTCTGGTGCAACCGCTATGAATACAGGGGCGATGACGACATCGTAATGCTCGACTGGGGAAGAATACGGTCAGCGGAAAATGTGGCTTACAAAATACTATCAAAAATTGTTAAAGATATGGAGAAGATAAAGTGGCAATAAAAAAGTCAATAGTCATTAGTCAACAGTCAGTAGTAAATAGCATCTTACTGCTTGCTGCTTACTGCTTACTGTTTACTGTTTTTTCTGGTTGCGCATCGCTTTCACAAAAAGAATCGGTCCTTGCCGTTGTTGACGGCGCCCCGATTACCGAGGGAGATTTAAAATATGCGCTTGCGATTGCCCACAGGAGAGAGGACCTTTCCTCAGCGGGAACGCTCGATATACGACAGTATGTTGATAAACTCGTGGACGACAGGCTGATCATGAACGATGCGCGCAATGCGGGCATGGACCAGTATCCGGAAATAAGACAGGCTATTGAGGCATATATCCTGCGGGAATCGGTCATAAAGCTCCATGACGAAGAGATTCTCAGGAAAGTCTCGGTTACGGAGCAGGAGAGTGAAGAATTTTACAGAACGAATTATGTACGGTTTGCCCTGAGAATTATAGAGACCGATTCCGGGGAAAAGGCTCAGACAATACTCGATGAACTGAAACGAGGGAGCGACTTTGTTGAATCAGCAAAAAAATATTCAACGCACCCTGCGCAGCAAAAGGAAGATGAAATAATTCTGACCGGGCTCTCATTGTCCTCTGGCCTTCGTGAACCAGTCTATGGACTGACGCCGGGAGAAATAAGTGAACCGATACAAATAGGCGACAAGTTCTATATCGTAAAATTAGTTCGGAGGGAAGAAGCTCCCGTACAGGAATTCGGGAAGGTCAGGGGGCAGGTGGAAAAGGCCATTAGAAAACAGAAAGAAAAGGCAAGAAGCGATGAATATCTCGCGTATCTCAGGGGAAAGGGAGAAATAACAACCGATCAAGAACTGTTGTCAGAGGTAAGCCTGACTGGTTCCGGTGAGGAGAGAAAAAAATGGCTGGAGGACAGAAGACCCCTGACAACAGTGAACGACGCAGAACTTGCCGTGTCGGATTTTCTTTCTTCAATACCACCAAGAAACAGAGAATCAAAAGAAGAACTCATTGAGCGCTGGATTGAGAGAAAACTGGTGGACCAGGAAGCGCTCAGCCGGCATTACGAGAACGACCCCGACATGAAGAGGAGCATCCGCCGGTATGAGGATCAGCTCCTCAAAGACACATTCATTAAGAGGATTATTTTCCCCCAGATCAAAATAACGGAGCAGACGTTGAAGGACTATTACTCCCAGCATAAAGATGATTTCAGGAAGCCTGTGTGCTACAAAATCCAGCAGATCACGGTAAAGAACCGTGAAGAGGCGGAAGAGATAGTGAAAAGTCTTTCCGGCGGAGCGGATTTTAGCTGGCTTGCGAAGAGGAAATCTGTTGATCCCTATGCAGATAAGGGAGGAGATGCAGGCTGTCAGACGAAAAAAGAGTTGCCTGAGCAGGCAAGAGATCTCCTCGGCACACTCAGGACAGGTGAGGCAAGTCCTGTCGTTCAGCTTGACCAGATGTACAGAGTATTCATGATACGGGGACAGGAAGGGGGGACGGTCGAAGAGCTTGAAAAAGTGAAAGAGGCCGTCACCAGGGCATGTTTTTCAGAACAACTCGACGCCCTTATGGAAAAATATGTGAACCAACTCAAGGCCGGCGCACGGATACATATTTATTCCGATGAAATCAGTGCGTTCGAAAAGAAGGTAAAGACATGAAAGGGTTGAATGCCATGCAAAAAAAGAAACCACTCAGGGGAATAGTCTTTGGTGTACTGCCACTCCTGGTTATTTTCATTTTCGCTTGTGCTACCGAAGATACGGTCCGCAAAAAGGGCTTCCAGGCGAAACCATGCCTGGACTGTCATAAAAATACCATGAGCGAATTTCAGAAGAAATATGTGCATGACCCTATGAAAAAGCGTGACTGCGAGGCGTGTCATCTCCGTCACGGGAAGATTGCGGTCCTCACCCTTAAGGAGAGAAACGAGAAGAAACTCTGTTTCCTGTGCCATAAGACCATGGCTACAACACTCGATGGCACAGCCCATGTGCACACGCCGCTCAAACAGAGCAAGTGCCGTCCCTGTCACAGCGCACACGCTTCGGACTATCCGTATCTTCAGAAAAAGACAGGGAGCGAACAGTGTTTCACCTGCCATAAGAAAGACTCTTTTGTCAGGACGAAACAGCATAAACCCCTCGAACAGGGTTGTCATGTATGTCATAGCGCCCATGGTTCGCCCTACGAGAACAATCTTGTGAAGCCGGAGCCGGAACTCTGTGCATCCTGCCATACCCTGAATGCGGAGAAATTCAGAAAGGCCCACAGGGACTATCCTGTTGAGAAGAGCACCTGCAGCCGATGCCATACCGCCCACAGTTCGTCGAATACCGCTTTGCTCAGGGAATCGGTCCATTCGCCTTTGCAGGCAGGGAAGTGCAGCGCGTGCCATAATCCGGTTACCGATTCCAATCCGTTCGGTGTTCTCGCAACAGATTCCAAGCTCTGCTACACCTGCCATACAAAGGAAGAGGCAGGATTTAAAAAAACTTACCGGCACAGCCCTCTTGATAAGGGGAAATGCCAGGATTGTCACGATCCCCATGCAACTGACTATCCGAAGGTTACGATAAGGGACAAAAATGCTCTCTGCATCCACTGTCACAAGAAAAAAGAGGAGGTAATGAAGCTGGGAAATGTGCATGCGCCGATTCAAGACAAGGGTTGCACAGCCTGCCACGACCCGCATGCCTCACAATATCCTTACTCCCTCAGCGCATCGGAGAAGCAGATTTGTTTCCAATGCCATGGAAAAACGGAACAGCAGTTGAAAGAGCAGCATGTTCATCAGCCGTTTTCAAAAGTCGAATGCAACAAGTGTCATAATTCACACGGAAGCAATCAGGCAAAGCTCCTGAAAACTCCTGCGGCTGAACTGTGCTACACCTGCCATAAGAAAGAGGAAAAGGAGTTTTTCAAGACATATATTCATACCCCGGTGAACAACAGGCAGTGTACATCCTGTCACAGGCCCCATGCGTCACAAAACAGCCGTTTACTCCAGACAGATTCCCGGCAATTGTGCATGAACTGTCATGGGAGCAAGGTTTCAGAGCTGAAAGAGGACGAGATGCACAAACCTTTCAGGGAGAAAGCCTGCGGGGCCTGTCATGATCCCCATGCGAGTGAATTTCCGGGAAGCACCCTGAAACCGATGACTTCCCTCTGTTATGAATGTCACAAGAGCATGGAGAAAGACGTGACCGCGAGCGCGAGCAAGCACATGCCTGTCGAAGAAGGCAGGTGTACCGGCTGCCACAGTCCCCACGGGACAAAAATTAAACCACTTCTCTATAACAGACCGAAAGAACTCTGTCTCTCGTGTCATGAGCGAATAATTACCACCACAGTAAGAAAAGGGCATATCGGCATGGAAAAGGGAGATTGTCTGAGCTGCCACCGCTCCCACTCCGCCGATTTACGCAGCCTGCTGAAACAGAAAGACCCGGCGGTCTGCATGGATTGCCATTCAGCCGATGCTGCGAAATTGCAAACAATACATTTAAAACCGCTGACGGATATTCAATCCTGTCTCGGTTGTCACCAACCCCATGTTACTGAGAAACCCGGCCTCCTGCGAAACATCAAGCACAGTCCGTTCGCAAAAGGTGACTGCAAGGTGTGTCATGAATAACAGAAAATTAACGCAGTTTACAGAGCTTGCACGGTTTTTCGGGTTTTTTATTATGAAATGCATAAGTAAGACTACATTCCCCCTCACCCGCGCCCTCTCCCACCAGGGGAGAGGGAGAATTATTACCCCTCCATTGAGGGGAGGGGATGGAGGGGAGGGTGTAAAATTTATGCTCTGCGCCTTATGCCTTCTCTTGTTTTTCACTGGTAGTGGTTCTGTATATGCACAGACCGGTTTAAAAGAGAATATCCCTGATCTTTGCTATAAGTGCCACGCAAAGGTGAAGGAGGAACTTCTGCGGCCTCAAGTTCATTTTCCCTTTCGCGAAGGGAAATGCATAGCCTGTCATGAGTCCCATGCAGGGAATATGAAGGGATTAGTGAAAGAGGAGATCTCTCCCCTATGTCTCAGTTGTCATGAAAAAGTGAAAAATTCGCTGAATAAGAAATTCGTGCATAATGCGCTCAAAAAAGGAGTATGCACCGATTGCCATAATGCTCATAGCGGGGAATACCAGAAACTTCTGGTCAAGAACCAGAAAGACCTGTGCTGGAATTGCCATGAAGGATTGAGCCAGAGGCTCAAGAACGCGCATGTCCATATGCCTTTCAAGGAGGGGAAATGCTCTTCCTGTCACGAACCCCATGCCTCCTCTGAGGAAAATCTGATCCTTGGGCGTTCGAATGAGGTATGCAAAACCTGCCATGCGGTGAAGTGCACGATAAACAACATATCCATAACCTATGCGACTGAGAAAATGGACTGCATAGAGTGTCACACCGGTCATGCGTCACCGTATAACGGACTGCTAGGCCCCTGTGGTCACAAGGCCTTTCTGGAGGAAAAATGCGAGACCTGCCACAATCCGATAAAGGCTGACGCGCGAATCACTACAAAGAACCCGGGGCAGAGTTTGTGTATAAGCTGTCATAAACTCGATGCGACAAAACTGAAGGGGGACGATGTACACATCAAAGAAGCAAAAGGCGGGTGTACGCTATGCCATAACCACCATGCATCGAAAAGTAGTAAATTTACTGTGAAAGCTTCCCTTATCTGCGTGAGCTGCCACGAGAATACGGAGAAAAGGACAATGTTCATGGAGAAGGCATTCAAGTCGATACGGTGTGTTCCGGTAAAGGAGAGAAAATGCTTTGAGTGCCACATCCCTCCCCATTCCCAGAGCCCGCTCTATTTTTCCGGAGATGTTGTCAAAACATGCTCCCGCTGCCATTCGACTCAGCACAAGGTCAGCCATCCGCTCGGACCTGATATCAAGGACCCGCGGAACGGACAGCCGGTAACCTGCATCACCTGTCACAGCATGCATTCTGCAAGGGCTGAATTCATGCTCTATTTCGACAGGAAGAGGCAATTATGCATTCAGTGCCATAAGAAGTAGCAAAGAGTTATTAACAGTCTCATAAAAGTAAATACTTATAGATGATCCCCCTCACCCTTGCCCTCTCCCTCCAGGGGAGAGTCCCGAAAGCTTTCGGGATTGAGGGGGGAGGGTTGGGAGAGGGTGAAATATAAATACTATTTTGAGACCGTTAATAATAGCAAAGTGCGTAGAGCAAAGAGCTAAGTGTCAAGCGTATGAAGACAAAAAGTTTATAAAGTTTCTCGAGTTCATTGGGTTTATTGTGTTAAAAAACTCAACAAACTCAAAAAACACCATAACCTCAATAAACGCCTTATGTTTTTTGCTCTCTGCTCTCTGCTCCCTGCTCTTCGCTTTGCCTTCGGAGGCGAAGGTTACCGGCGTCTGCAGTAACTGCCATACTATGCATAACAGCCAGGGCGGACAGGCTATGGCTCAGGATTACTCAAGCGCAAGCGGAGGCTTGGTTGATGATGCCTCTCCGAATTCCGCTTTACTTATTAACAGTTGCACAGGGTGTCATTTTAATAGCGGAACAACAACCATTACTGCCAATAACACCCCTATAGTTTTCAATGCACAGGACCCCGGACTATCAGCGCTTGCGGGCGGCAATTTTTATTATCCGGCTACCGGACTTGGAGCAACAGCTAACAAAGGTCATAATGTGAAAAATATCTCTGCACAGGAAAGCTCTCCCATGAATGTTCCGCCAGGATTTAAGGCGAGCGTTACGCTGCCAAACAGTGGTACGGGGCCTGCGAGTTGGGCGTCGCAGCTAACCTGCGCCGGCACATATGGGTGTCATGGCGACAGGGGTATTGCCGATGAAACAAAATCCATCTTTGGAGCGCATCATCAGAATATCAACATAAACAGTTCATCCATTGCTGATAAAGTCTATAACAGTTATCGCTTCTTGTACGGTATTAAGGGCGCTGAGGACAGCGATTGGGAAAAAACCGTCTCAAGCACTGACCATAATGGTTACCAGGGGAATAGTTTATATGGCAGCGTAAATACAATAAGTTACCTGTGCGGCGAATGCCATGGAAATTACCATGCGAATACGAATCTGGGAGGCACAAGCGCGGTGGGCGACAGCACTCCCTGGCGAAGGCATCCAGCTGATTTTGCCTTTAGCGGAGTGAGAGATAACAATTATACAGGCTCTGAATACGCTTTATATACTATTTATGATGTAATAGCGCCTGTAGCCGAAAGTTCTCCCACAACGACGAACTCAGTAGTGAATTCGGGCAGCATTGTCATGTGCCTTTCCTGCCACAGGGCGCACGCATCACCGAATTTTAAAATGATGAGGTGGGATTATAAAGGGTGGCCGGGAAATCTTGAAGATAATTATTGCGCTATGTGTCATACGTCTAAGCAATA
The DNA here is from genome assembly GCA_022013235.1 of Thermodesulfovibrionales bacterium. Lineage (GTDB taxonomy): Bacteria > Nitrospirota > Thermodesulfovibrionia > Thermodesulfovibrionales > SM23-35 > JAKLQR01. The sequence goes on from JAKLQR010000058.1 coordinate 7,863, forward strand.
GCAAAGAGCCGTGAGCTAAGAGCAAAGGGCGAAGAGCATGAAAAACAGGAAGTTAACACGGTTTACTTGGTTTACTGAGTTTACCCAGTTCTAACACAATAAACCTTGTAAACCATGCAAACTGTGTAAACTTAATGCTCTTTGCTCTTACTAATATGGCATAGCTTTTGCTTAAATATATTTAGGGGAATTTTGCAAAAAGCGAAGTGCTAAGTGCAGAGACAGGAGGGAATATGAAAAGGTATTATAAATTTCCAATAACTGCCTTCTTTTGTCTTTATTTCGTCCTCTCTATGTTCATGAGAGGACAGGCGGAAAATGTGTCCAATGTATCCATAAGTCCTAATCCCTTTAACCCTTATCCCACTGATAATCAGAGTACTACCATTTCCTATACTTTGACTAATTCCGCTCTCCTCTGGCTGAGGATTTATGATTTAGGCGATACTCTCAAGCGAAAACTGGTAACTCCTTCTGACCGGATTAATCCAAATAGAACCAACCCGCCTGGCAACTATTCTGAAATATGGAATGGCAAGGATGATTTGGGTACTCTCGTACCGGAAGCCACCTATCCATTTTGTATTGATGATATAGCCTGGATAAGCACGTCATCTGATATCTCTTCTGGAGCTCAATATCCCTATGATGTTGCGGTAAATCCCTCCAATAGCTTGATAATCTGGGTTGCCGACTCTGCCGGCAGACTTCTTAACTCTGCGAACGGCGGTTCTTCCTGGGCACAGGTATCATATGGAGGGAGCGGCGTTGCATATGGCATTGCAATAAGCAGCAACGGGCAGAAGATCTACGTTCTGGAAAGCGCGAACAGGAGATTGTATTATTCCACAGACGGCGGTGGAACATGGAACAATTATTCATTATGGGGGCCAATGAGTGCGGTTCCCCGTGACATAACCTGTAGTGGTGATGGAACTGTCCTGTATGCAGTAGACAGTAATACGAATAGAGTTTACAAGTCTACGGACTCGGGAGCAAACTGGAATAGCGGAGTTCAGCCCACAGGAGCCACCGTGCTTACTGGAGTTGCTGTTGATCCGAATAACAGCAATATTATCCTGGTGGCTGATCGGGGAGCGAATAAAATTTATAAATCAACCAATGGGGGGGTGGATTTTACCCCTATCCTCAGCTCTTCAGGCACAGGAGACGGACAGCTCAGCGGACCTTATCAGGTCTCTATTGATACGAACGGACATTACTGGGTTAGTGAACGGGGGAACTATCGCGTCCAGCAATTCGATTCCGGCAATAACTGGGTGATGACTGTGGGCGGAATAGGTGCAGGCGCCGGCAACTATCAGTTTAATACCAATAGTGTAAGCCTAGGTGTCTTTGTCGCTTCTTTCAGCGGACAGCAGTCCTTATATGTTGCTGATTATTACAATAAAAAGATCAAGCGATTTGCCTATGACAACTACACCTCCGACATCATAGTATCATCCGATAAAATTCCACCAGCTGCCATAACCAATCTTGCGACAACAGGGACAGTCGGATCTTATTCTGCGCAATTGACATGGACAGCGCCCGGCGATGACGGCAGTACAGGGCAGGCGTCGAGCTATGACGTAAGATATTCTAAATCACCAATTACCACAGATGCTGCATTTTCTTCAGCCACACAGGCTACGGGAGAGCCTGCGCCTTCTCCGACAGGAATTACGGAATATTTCGCCGTTACAGGCATGGAATCCAATACTACCTATTATTTTGCCGTAAAAACCAGGGATGAGGCTCTCAATACATCCGGTTTATCCACTCCCAGCCCCTCGGGGAAGACAGGCCTTCTCTATGGCTATAATATGGTTTCCTGTCCCCTGCAGCCAAGCCCTAATACTTCCAGTGCTGTATTCGGTGACGATGCCGGGTTAAACTGGATGTATTACTGGCATTCTACATGGACAGGCGCGGGCGACCCTGATTCTGCCGGTTATTATGGAGATGAATATGGACGGCCCAATCCCCCCTATCGGGCTAAAACTATTGTCCCGGGAAGAGGCATTTACCTTTTGTCATTCAAAACAGATAATCCTACTGATGCATCAGGCACGGAAATCACAGATGCCTCGTATGTCCTCTCTTTAGACGCAGGCTGGAACCTGATCGGGAATCCTTATGGAACAGCAGTAAATCTGAGTTCCTGTTATGTGACCTATACCTCTACAATAACCTATGCGAATGCTGTAGCCTCAGTCTGGATAGGAAATGCACTTTATATATGGAACGGGAGCGCCTATGACTCTATCCTATGGAATGTAGCTCAGTTAGAGCCGTGGAAGGGTTACTGGATATTCTCGTACTATGACCTGGATTTAATAATTTATAAGCCTTAAGAAAAAAGGAGAAAGGGTATGCTGAATAAAATATATCGACTTCTCTTAATTATAAGTTCAAAAGTAATGTCACTCGTCTGTCATTCCCGCTTGTCGGGAATCTTTCATAGTCTTAAACCAGAAGGATTGCGGACAAGCCGCAATGACAGAAATCGCCACGGAGGTGTTGTTTTACTTATAAACTTATTAGTAATTATATTAATCACAATAATTTTTCCGGCCTCTGCTTATTCAAATGACTGGAATATTACCCTTAAAGTCTCGGGTGGCGAAATTTATGATTATTGCATTGCGGGGGTAAAAGAAGGCGCATATGATACGCTGGACAGATTGTGGGACATGCCGGCGCCTCCGGGCAGTTTAAACACCGAGTATATTTATGCGTATTTCCCTCATCCGGAATGGAATGATGTTTTTGAGAAATTTCGTCAGGATATCAGGGCGGCTGATCTGCCGAAGGAGTGGATATTTGAGGTTGTCTCAAATATATCCGGCAATTTCACCATTCAATGGCCTGATATAAGAAATTCAATACCTGACAAAGATGCTGCATTCGTAGATATAGAGGGAAGTGGAATGGAGATCGACATGCATGCCGTTTCTCAATTTGTTTTTACAAATAGTGCTGATTATCCGAGAAGGTTTCTGGTAAGGATTTCACAACAGGAGATCCCTGTGCCTGCACCGCCGAAGAATTTACAGGGAAAACCGGTTCAGAACAGCAAATCAGTATTATTGCATTGGAGGGAGAATTATGAACTTGATCTGGCCGGATACAATGTGTACCGGAGCGCTACGCCGGGGAGCGGATACCAGAGGATAAAGTACTCAGTAATCGCTGAACATAAATTTGCGGATACCCAGAAGATAGTGCAGGGCCGGACTTATTATTATGTTGTTACTGCTGTGAACGAGGCCGGTGGAGAGAGCGGATATTCGAATGAAGTTGAAGTTATTGCGGCGAAAGGCAAAGCAGGTAAAGGCAAATAAGATTTCAGGAAAACGGAGGATTGTAAAACATGTCTTTCTTTTCTGATAGGTCATTCACGAGTATACTCTGTGCATTGGTTCTCCTTTTATTTTCGGTTACATTTGCTGTTCGGGATGTATATGCTCCACCACCACCACCGCCTTTGCCAACTTATACCATCTCAGCACATGGAAGAAGCGATTACGGGGTCAACCGTTCCAGCCTTTCTTCTTTTGGCTATTCAATAGGAAATTGCGCTCACTGCCATGAGCAGCATGCAAGCATTGGGGGGTCCGAGCCAGCCCCTCCCGGTTACTATGGCGACCCTGCTATAGATCTTAAGTATATGCTGTTTTATAATAACCATGTAAGTCAAACGGACAACTTTTGTTTTAAATGTCATACAGGTACAACTTCTTATCAAGGAACACTGGGGTATCTCTATAACTATAGCTACAGTTACCGTGCCGGAGGCTGGACTTCAGATCCGCTGAATGACATTCTTGAGGCCTTTACTAACCCACCGAGCATTTCATCGCACAACCTCAATAATATAAGAACCTTTCTTGCTGCTCAATCCTGGGGATATACTAATGATTCAAACCCCTGCGGGGGCTGCCACAATCCCCACAGAGCACAGAAGGATCCTCACACATCCGGCAGCAGGGGGTGGCCGGTTTCACTGCCGAGTCAGCATAGCGCTGATAATAACGAATGGGGTCTCTGGGGGGATAACATTTTAGATAACACTCCTTATGGCGCGTCTACAGAGAGGATGAGCAATTATGTTGGCGCCCTGAAATACCAGGCTCCATACCGTTCAGGGTCAACTGTTACCTATGAGCCCGATGGCTCTGCACTGCAGGGTGGGTCAAACCTGACTGACTATGCAACTTTCTGTCAGGACTGCCATTCAAGTCCTATGTCTGCTTATGGTCTTTCTCATACTCCTATTGATTGGGCTACCTCAGCCGGTGATAAGCATGGGAAAAGGGCTGCTAATGCCACAAGTGGTAATTATATTGATATCGATGCCCCATTCTCAAATACATCCGGAGGTCAGTACGTCCTTGCCTGCACCGACTGTCATGAGCCACATGGCGCACCTAACCTTATGTTGATAAGAAAAGAGGTAAACGGAGCAGCGCTATCCGGGACTATTTCTACACTTACTCCT
>JAKLQR010000059.1 GCA_022013235.1 Thermodesulfovibrionales bacterium
ACCGTTAAAAAAGTATTTGGAAAGTCTGTTCATAAAACCTCCTTATTCATTAAAATAGCGATGCAGACATATTAACAGTCTCATAATAAATACATAAAGGATCCCCCTTACCCTTGCCCTCTCCCTCCGGGGGAGAGTCCCGAAAGCTTTCGGGATTGATGGGGGAGGGTTGGGAGAGGGTGAAATATGAATGCTATTTTGAGACCGTTAATATATGCAGCCTTCTATCACAACAGATGTTCAAAAACATGCGGTTTTCAGGGAACGGTGGGAAGTACCGGACACGTGCAGCGTATCCATTCATTCCCATGTGCCGCCTGACAATTATTTGGAAGAAACGATGTCCCTCACCTCCGCCGGAGCGCTTTCCTGAACAGGCCCGACGGCGGTCACGCGGTAATGTCTTTTCTTTGAGGGCTTTTCCTTATCGATGAACGAAGGGATTTGCGTCTCGCCGATCAGTACGAACCCTTTTTTCCTGTCTGTTTCCCTGTAGATTTTGTAGCCTTTTATCCAGGTATCGGGAGACTCTTTCCATATGAGATACACATTTTCTGCGGACGGAACGGCCTGCAGGGTTGAGGGTGGAGACGGAACAAGCCTGGCCGGATCTATCCTGATCTCCCGCGAAGCAGGCCCCTCATAGACGATGCCATTCTCTCTCAGGCTCTTTACGGTGTACAGAACTGCCTTCTTTGCGTCAAATACATCTCTGAATGAAGTCTCTTTCAGCGGTATAGGATTAACTGGATTTTGGGACTGTGTTTCAGAACCATGCTTGTAGATATTGTAGGTTATTCCCTCTCCTGCGCTCTTCCATGAAAGCACAAGAACGTCATACTCGATAGTAAAAGATATATCCGCCGGTGGGGCAGGGAGGGTTGCATCGGGTATCTCCAGGGTGACTGAATCTTTGCTCATTATGCCCCGCAGGTTTTCCGCAACGATCTTGTATGTACGCGATGCTACACCCTTGATGTCGGTATCAATAAAAGAATGTTTTTTGTTTTCGAGCAATGCAATCTCCGTGAAATCTCCGCCTGTTGACCTGAGCACATGAAATCCCTTGATTGACGCAGTATCTTTGTCCGGAAATTCCCACGACAGCGTGCTGCCTGATTCTCTCTGCACCGCGTGGAGATTCGAAGGGGGTTCGGGTTTTTCATACGATTTCAGGGTCGGATCGCCTTTTCTCCCGCACGCGATCAGCAGAAGACAGAGCGCAAAAATCAGAGGAAACAAAGCGGGAGGTATGAAAAGTCTCCTGTCTCCGCAGCGGGTCATTGGATGAGCTTTTTCAGTCTCTTTATCTGTTTTTTCACTTCTGAAGGAGAGGTGCCGCCGAGGGATTTCTTGTTGCCGACGGAATCCGCCACAGAGAGACGGCGGTAGATATCGTCCTGAATAACCGGGGAATATTTCCGGAATTCTTCGAGAGAGATCTCTTCGAGTTTTTTATTCTGTCTGATTGCAGAGAGAACGATCCTCCCGGTAAGTTCATGGGCCTGACGGAAGGGGACCCCTTTCTTTACGAGATATTCTGCAAGATCTGTTGCGGTAGAATACGCTGCGCCTGCGGTCTCCTGCATCCTCTCTGTCTGAAATACAACCCCGGGAAGCATTGCGATAAGAACTGAAAGGCAGGCTTTGATGGTATCGGCCGTATCAAAGACAGGGAGCTTGTCTTCTTGCATGTCCCTGTTATAGGCAAGCGGAAGCCCCTTCATCATGGTAAGGAGATTGAGCAGATTTCCGTAGATCCTTCCGGTTCTCCCCCTGATGAGTTCAGCTGCATCAGGATTCTTTTTCTGTGGCATGATGCTCGAACCTGTGGTAAAGGCGTCCGGCAGTTCGATGAATTTGAACTCCTCCGTAGACCACAGAACCAATTCTTCCGCAAACCTGGAAAGATGCATCATGAGGAGTGAGCAGTTTGACAGAAACTCTATTGCAAAGTCTCTGTCCGCGACTGCATCGATGCTGTTCTGCGCCGTCTCCACGAAGCCAAGCAGTTGCGCGACATAGGTTCTGTCAATAGGGAGCGTTGTTCCTGCCAGTGCGCAGGACCCGAGGGGGAGACGGTTTATTCTCTTCAGGGAATCGCTGAATCTTTCCCTGTCTCTCTGGAGCATTTCAACATACGCAAGAAGATGGTGGGAGAGGAGGACCGGCTGCGCCCTCTGGAGATGAGTATATCCCGGCAAATACAGACCGAAATACTGTCCTGCAAGGTCGAGGAATATTCCCTGGAGCTTTTGAATCAGTGAGGTGATTTCACCCGATTCTGCCCTGAGATACAACCTGAGGTCGAGTGCCACCTGGTCGTTCCTTGAGCGGGCTGTATGGAGCTTCCTGCCTACGTCGCCTATTTTTTGGATCAGGGCAGCCTCAATATTCATATGGATATCTTCGAGGTCTTCCCTGAAGGAAAATTTCCCCGATTCTATCTCCTGTGCGATCTGCCGGAGACCGCCGGTTATTTTCTTTGCTTCGTTGTGCGTTATGATACCCTGGCGCGCGAGCATCTGGGCATGCGCAATGCTTCCTTCGATATCGTACTTCCAGAGGCGACGGTCGAACGATATGGACTCTGTGAACGATTCAACGATTCTCGACGTTTTTTCAGTGAATCTTCCCTGCCAGGGTTTTTTCATATCCCTCTTTCCTGAAGATTTATTGAACGTATCAATAATAATAAAGGTCATAGGGAATAGTGTCAAGCAAGGCTGAGGATGACTGCATCGTACTTGAGATAACCTTTTAAAAAGGCTAAAGTAACTATATGGAACGCCAATCACTGAAACGTCTGCAGGAAAGCATTGAATCGGTAATAAAAGGAAAGAGCGATGCGGTGAAGATGGCGATTGTGACGCTGCTTGGGAAAGGGCACCTTCTTCTGGAGGATGTTCCTGGCATCGGGAAAACAACGCTTGCATTTACCCTTGCAAAAGCTACGAACTGTTCCTTTCAGCGGGTACAGTTCACGAGCGACCTGCTCCCGACGGACATTATCGGAGTGAACATTTATAACCCTGATACAAAGGAATTTGAATTCAGGTCAGGCCCTCTTTTTGCGAATATCATCCTCGCTGACGAGATCAACAGGACAAACCCCAAAACGCAGTCGGCCCTGCTCGAAGCAATGAATGAACGGAGGGTATCGGTTGACAGGAGGACATACAGACTGCCCGAGCCTTTTATGGTCATCGCAACCCAGAACCCCCTGGAATATCACGGGACCTTTCCCCTCCCCGAAAGTCAGCTCGACCGTTTCATGATGCACCTGAAACTCGGATACCCCGCGCTGGAATATGAACGGCAGGTCTTGTTTCAACAGGCAAGTTTCGATTCCATCGAGTCGATGGAACCTGCAATTTCATCAGAGGAAATTCTCAGGATGCAGCAGGAGGTTGATGCCGTTAAGATCGACGACAGCCTGGTCGACTATATCATGTCCATCATCACGCATACCCGCAGGAGCGACAAGATACGTCTGGGCGTCAGCCCCAGGGGAGGGCAGTTTCTCCTCAAGGCGGTAAAGGCAACGGCATATTACGAGGGCAGGGAATATGTGACGCCGGATGACATAAAGGGGGCTGCACCCCTTGTCCTCGGACACCGCATTATTCTGAAGGCACAGACGTATATTTCGGATGCAGAAAGGATCATTGAAGAGATCATGAGCGTAATACCGGTTCCGGTATGAAGCTGACCAGAGAGGGTAAACGGTTTTTTCTCGCAACAATTCTTATAGGCTTTGCGGCTTTTAACACAGGGAACAATCTCATCTTCCTCATACTTTCCATGATGCTCTCCTTTCTTGTGCTTTCCCTCGCGGTCCTTACGCTGAATATGCACAGGTTGACACTCAGGATCACGCAGGACCAGCCTGTGTATGCACAGAGAACATCCCGGATTTCCATAACCCTGACAAACCGGAAGCAATCGCTTGCCGCATATTCAATCAGGGTCCTTGCACCCGGAGAAGAAAACGACGGAGTATTATTCCCGAAGGTCCCGGGCGCTTCGGAAATATCGAGCGCCTTCCCTGTCCGATTCAGAAAAAGAGGGCAGTATCAGTTTGGAAGTTTTTCTGTCGAATCAACATTTCCCTTCATCCTGCTTTCCCGGAAAACAGACTGTCCTGTGGAAGGAGGAATCCTCGTGTATCCGGAAATACGCGATATTGAGCGGATGCTCCCTGATCCTGTCGGCAAAACCCATGAGTTTTCATATATCAACAACCGGAGCAGCGATGAGTTTTCGCGGATACGTGAGTTCAGATACGGAGATGACTGGCGGAAGATTCACTGGAAAGCATCCGCGAAGACCGGGGAATTCATGGTTATGGAATATGCGGAGGAGGAATCGAAAAGGATGACGATCGTGTTCGATAATCTGAAGCCCCGTGATGCGGAAGCATTCGAAAAATCTGTCTCTTTCGCAGCCTCGACAGCTGAGAGGTTGATCGCTGAGGGATATTTCGTAAGGGTTATGACCTGCAGGAAACTGATACCCTTCGGCACGGGAAGGGAGCATCTTTTCAAGATACTCGATGTGTTTGCGCTTATTGAGGGACAGGATTCATGGGAATGCCCTGCTTCTTCCAGGCCCGAAGGGTTCACGATACTCATACTGAATTCGGAGGAATCACCTCTCAGGAAATATCATGCCCTCAGTGATAGGGTGTTCTATGCCTCAGATCTATAAATTCTTAACCGCTCTCCTCGCCTCAACAGGATGTATAAGCCTGGTCATTACGGGAGAAATGAACCCCATTATGATGATCACCGGAATCGGACTGTTTCCCGGGTATTACCGGTTTCTCAGGGGTATGGCGCCTGCTCCGAAATGGGCTGTGAGCAGCTTTTCTTTCCTGACGCTGATTGTTTTTTTCTTCGACTCGTTCGTGATTTCGAACGATTCTTTTCTCGGGGTTGCGCATCTTACCATAACCTTTCAGGTAATCAAAAGTTTTGCTCTGAAGGAGCCGTGGGATCACCTGCAGGTCTATTTCATGGCTCTTCTTCAGTTGATCGTTGCATCGGAACTTACCAATTCAATAGCCTTCGGAATCATTTTCCTGCTGTTCCTTGTTGCATTTGTTTCCGCGATGGTGCTTTCCCACTTTGTCAAGGAAGGGACGACGGGAAAAGTACGCTTCCGTGCTCCGGTATTTGCTATTTCCGTGCTTGCCCTTTTTTTTACCTTTCTCTTTTTTGTTTCCCTGCCCAGGGTGTCAGGGAAAATATGGGGGAAAAGCCATATAAAAAGTATAAGAACAGTGGGATTTTCTGAACGGGTTGATTTTGGGTCGTTCGGTGATATCAAAGCAGACCCGACTGTTATTATGAGGGTTGAATTGTCCGCTGCGGAGGGAAGACCGTATTACTGGCGGGGGATGACGCTCAATTATTTTGACGGGACTTCATGGGCCAATACTCTGGAAAAGGTTCGTATTTACAAAGACGGAGAACTCTTTATGATACGCCCATTCAGACAGGAAGACGCAATAGCTCAGAAGATTTTTCTTGAACCGATGGATAACGAGGTTCTGTTCGGCATGAGCGATATCGCCGCGGTTGAATCAGCCGGATACTCAATGGCAACGGATTTTGCCCACTCACTGTTCCTCCCGTTTAAAAAGGGTAAGCGGTTCAATTATCTTGCATACAGCACCAGGGATTCAGTCCCTGTTGCTGAAAAAAATCTACTGAGATATCTGCAGCTCCCTCCGGGAATGGAGGGGATATCCCGGCTCGCGAAGGATATCACCGATCCCGGTGATTCACCCGATCAGAGGGCACAGAAAATCGAACGGTATCTCATGCGTAATTATTCTTATTCACTCTCGGTGCCGCAGCCGCCTGATGGCATGAGTCCGATAGACGATTTCCTGTTTAATACGAGAAAGGGTTATTGTGAACACTATGCTACCGCCATGATATTAATGCTGAGAACATTAGGGATTCCCTCCCGCATCGTGACCGGTTTCTTCGGAGGAGAAACGAATGACTACGGCCAGTATATTATTGTAAGACAGAGCAATGCCCATTCATGGGTAGAAGCGGATATCGACGGGATATGGAAGAGGTTCGATCCTACGCCGCCGGTATCAGAGGATGTGACTTCGGGTATTTCACTTTTTCTCGATATGATAAGGATGAAATGGGGAAGATATATTGTTGCATTCAGTCTGTTTGACCAGAGAGAAATTGCCCGTTTCATGTCGCTTCCTTTCCGATTGCCTTCAATGCCGGAGCTGAAAAGCCTGAGAGGAACGGTCCTTGTCATCGTGTTTGCTCTGCCGGCAGGACTGATGCTCGTCTGGGTGATAATGAAATCTCTCAGATGGAAGCGGTATGGCCCGGTTACAGGGTATTATCTCAGGGTGCGGGATCTCGTCAGGAAAAGAGGGGGCGCAATAACCCCTTTCTCCACCCCGGCTGACGTGAGCAGGGAGGCGGTAAAAACCGGTATGGGGAGCGGGATATCTGAATTCGTAACTCTATATGAGGAACACAGATTCGGGGGGAAGATCATGACAGAAGAGGCGGGGGCGAATTACAAGGAATTGTTCAGAGAGCTTAATAACTAAACTGCGGGTTGTCGCGGTCATCGCTACTCCAGCCGTGCCTGCCGATGAGCGGCACGAATACACAGGGAGTATGATATTCCTCTGAAAATATGTCCTTTGATTTTTTCAACCGCAACAATTGCTGAGAGAAACGGTCCCCGACGGGTGCGATAAGAATTCCCTCGTCAGCGAGTTGTTCCCGCAGCGGTTCAGGAATTTTTGGAGAACCGGCAGTAATGAGGATTCTGTCAAAAGGGGCCTGTTCCGGCCATCCTAACGTGCCGTCACCTGTTTTGACATGAAGATGCGTATATCCAAGCGACTGAAATTGTTCTTCTGCACGTTGTGCAAGGAGTTCGATCCTTTCGATGGTGTAGACTTCTTTGACAAGTTCGGCAAGCACCGCTGCCTGATATCCTGAGCCTGTTCCGACTTCCAGCACCTTCTCGCTGCCCTGGAGTTCGAGCAGTTCCGTCATGACTGCCACCATATACGGCTGAGAAATAGTCTGTCCCTCCCCAATCGAAAGCGCGGAATCATCATATGCCTGGTACCGGACAGACTCCGGCATAAAGAGGTGCCGGGGGACTTTCTTCATGGCCCGGAGGACACGCTCGTCCCTGATCCCTCTTGGGATGAGCTGGTTTCTTACCATGAATTCCCTTAATGCGTCGAAATTCATGCGCGCATCCTTCTTGCTATTTCCCGTGCAGCGACAACACCTGAGGCAGAAGCCTGGATTAGTCCCCTGCTTACTCCTGCACCGTCACCGATCGCAAAGAGGTTCCGGATATCTGTTTCGAGAGCTCCGGAAAGTTTCGGGAGAATAGAATAGAATTTGACCTCGGCGCCGTAGAGAAGGGTATCGGCGGAATTTACCCCTGGAGCGATCCCGTCGAGCGCTTCGAGCATTTCGAGAATATCTGTGAGATGACGGTAGGGCATGACAAAACTCAGATCGCCCGGCGTAGAGTCCTTTAATGTGGGGACTACGCTTCCCTGCGCAATCCTGTGGTGGGTAGAGCGCCTCCCCATGCGAAGGTCGCCGAGACGCTGGAGGATCACCCCTTTGCCGAGGAGATTCGCAAGTCCTGCAATATAGCTTCCGTACAAAATCGGATCGTCAAAAGGCTCCGTGAAAAAAGTGCTTACCAGGAGAGCAAAGTTTGTATTCCGGGAACTCCCGTTTGCATAGCTGTGGCCGTTTACTGTCCATATCCCTTTCAGGTACTCTTTTACCACTTCACCGTTTGGGTTTACACAGAAAGTCCGCACTTTGTCCTGAAAGGTTTTTGAGTGATAAATAAGTTTTGGTTCGTAGGTGATACGGGAAAGATGCGCGAAAACTGAAGCAGAAACTTCCACTCTCAGTCCGATGTCTACCGGGTTTTTCAGGAGTTGAAGCCGCAGCCGTTTCATTTCTGATTCGAGCCATCTCGAACCTTCACGTCCGGGCGCAAGCACCACAAAATCAGAATGATATTTTGTCCCGTCTTTCAAGGTTATACCGGCAACTTTTCCCCTCCGGGTTATTACCTTCCCTGCTTCTGACCCGAACCGGACATCAATTTTGCCCGAGAGGGCGTCCTTCATGTTTTTTAATACCGTTTTGCAGCGGTCGGTTCCGATATGGCGTATTCTGGAAGGTATTAGTTTAAGGTTTTGTTCCGCGGCACGCGCTGCCAGGCGCTTTATCTCAGCTGCATCTCCGCCGTAAAGTTTGCCGGGCGCACCGTGCTGCACATAGAGTGCATCAACATAAGAAAGGAGAGAGACGAGGGTATCGTCCGTCACATAACGGGAAAGAAACCCTCCAATTTTGGG
>JAKLQR010000060.1 GCA_022013235.1 Thermodesulfovibrionales bacterium
AAGAATTATTCTTATGTGATCATTGACTGCTTCACAATACTATGGTAATTTTAAGCATGGATATTCCCGAGGAGATCAAAGAGGCAAAGGATATCATACAGACCCTCCTTAAGGCCAAAAAAACCCTCAGAATGTACCCCCAGAACAATCCTGTGTACCAAAAGACCATGGATGATGCAAATGACCGTTTCAGGGATTTTTTTGCCTACAATAATACTCTTACTCTAAAAATAAAACAGAACAGCATTTTCTATGAAGATGAACAGGTCTTCTACAGTCCTGAAAAAGAGGATAATCTCGCACTCTTCTTTTTTAAGGACGGGCTGCGGGAATTAACATTCAACAAAGGGTTGTCACAAGAAGAACTCGAAGAATTTTTGAGGCTTATTGCCCTCGATTTTGACAGGGAGGCAATTGACGATGATGTGGTTACTCTCATGTGGGAAAAGGATTTTCAGGATATCCGGTATGTTGTTGATGAGGCATATCTTGTTGACGCAGATGCGGAGAGCTACGAGCAGGTAGCAGAAGAAAAGCTCAAAGAACAGGTTACTGATGTAAGCGACCTTATGCGCGCCTATTCCGACGGGTTTACTGAAGAAGACGTAAAGAGTATATCGATTGTACCGCTCACTGACAGCGATCTCCAGTCGCTGGTCAAGGAGCTTGAAAAAGATTCCGCCGACAAGATAGAAAAACTGGTTGCCATCCTCTTTGAACTGGTCCGTCTCGCGGAGCAGAAGCGCGACTTTGAGGATATCGCGGTGTACTGCAAGGACGCAATTGCATATGCAATGAAGCATGGGAACCTGATCGTGGCTCTCGATCTCATGAAGCGTTCCCATGAGATCATCGATAATCAAACGTTGGATGAAGATGAGAAAAAGCATATAAGAACACTCACGCTCTTCCTCGGCAGCGAGGAAATCGTGGGTTCCCTGGCCGAAATGCTCGACAGCGGGGTAGACATTGAGGAGAAAGTCCTTGAGGAGTTTTTCGGTTATCTGGAAAAGAATGCCATAGAACCGCTGATTAAGTATCTTGGCGAGCTTAAGACGATACGCGCACGCAGAAATGTCATACAGGCCCTTATCGTTCTCGGAAAAAAAGATATCCAGGCAGTCGCAAGGGGGCTCGGTGACCAGAGATGGTACGTGGTGAGGAATATCATTTACGTGCTTCGGAAAATAGGCGACAGAAGGGCTGTCGAGCATCTCCTGAGAACCATCAGGCACGGAGATATTCGAGTGAGAAAAGAAGGGATCAGGACGCTGGGAGAACTCGGAGCACGCGAGGTCATTCCTGCTTTACGGGAGTGTTTTAGCGATCCCGATATTCAGATCCGCGTGGCGACTGCAACGGCATTCGGGCATATCGAGTCCGAAGCGTCGAAGAGGATCATGCTTGACCAGATCACCGCAAAAGAGTTCAGGGACAAGGAATTAGATGAGAAGAAGGAATTCTTCGAAGTCCTTTCTCACTGGAAGGATCAGGAGGTTTTCGATTTCCTGGTGAAGGTTCTAAAGTCCAGATTCTTTTTCAACAGGGCCAAATTGTTCGAAAACCAGGCATGCGCTGCACTGTGTCTCGGTTTCCTGGGAAACAAGGATGCGCTCCCCGTTCTTTATGCGGTGAGAGACTCGAATAATAAACTGGTGAGTGATTTCGCCGGCATTGCCATAAAGAAGCTGGAATATGGAACTTAAGGAAGAGAAGGAAATACACAGGACCGCACAGGATATCATCAATCAGCTTTCTGTGATCCTGAGGACCGCACATATCCACGATCCCGGCAATATTGCGGTGGTGACCGCCATAGAAAGATTCCTTCTGCTCGTGGGTCTTATCACACAGACAGAATCTCAAATCAAACTGGAACTTGTCGGAGAGTTTTTTTATCTGAATGATACGAGAGTGCGATATCCGCTTGAGTATCTTCTGAATTTCGATTTTCTCATAAGAGAATTCAAGAAACGCGAGATCGGAAAGGTAATTTTCCTGGACGGACTGGAGTCCAGCGACGTCCAGGTGTTTCTCAAGGGATTCATAGCTGCAGGGTTTTCGGATGCACCCTACGATACTTTCTCGGGTATCATGACGGAGACCGATAATATTGAGACAGGGAGCCTGAAGAAGATAGCAGAAGGAACCGACGCAGATGCGCGGAAAGTGATCAAGAGGGTCTACTATCATGCGGTCTCTTTCAGCCAGGGAGTGATGACAAAAATACAATCAGGCGAAAAAGTGAATGTTAAGAGGGCAAAGAGGATCGTAGAGTCCATGGTTGATCATATACTGGAAGAGGAGAAACTTCTGGTGGGAATGACGGCGATCAAGGACTATGATGAATATACCTATCACCATTCGGTGAATGTGAGCATTCTTTCGATAGCGCTCGGGCAGAGGCTTGGGTTCAATAAACGACTCCTGACTGAACTCGGACTTGTCGCACTGTTCCATGATATCGGGAAGATCGAAGTCCCGAACGAGGTATTGAATAAATCAACAAATTTCACCGAGGATGAATGGAAGCTTATCAAGAAGCATCCGGTATGGGGGCTGAAGGCGATTCTCAGGCTGCGGGGACTCGATGCCACCTCAATCCGTTCCGCAATCGTTGCGTTCGAACATCACCTCTACTATAACCTTTCCGGATATCCAAAGGTCATGCACTACGGTGAGCTTGACCTCTTTTCACGGATTGTATGTCTCGTGGACCAGTATGATGCAATGACCTCCGCGCGGGTCTATTCGAGAATTCCACTGTCGCCCGACAAGGCTCTCAGTATCATGATGGAGAGGTCCGGCTCGCAGCTCGACCCCCTCCTCTTTAAATTCTTCATCAATATGGTCGGCGTCTTTCCGATCGGGACACTTGTGATGCTTGATTCCAAAGAACTGGGGCTTGTCTATGAGAGCGATATAGTGTTTGCAGACAGGCCGAGGGTAATGGTCATCATCGACAGCAAGGGGAAAAAGGTCAGCGGGCCGGTGGTGAATCTCACAGAAAAGGATGCGACCGGGAGATATTTGCGGTCGATAGTGAAAACCCTCGATCCGAACAGGTACAAAGTCAACATGGCCGAATACCTGCTGTAAGTCATTCCTCAACCCGTGATCCCCAGCCTAGACTTCCTGGAAGGTTTCCGAAAGCCGGCGCCGCCATGTACAATTAGAAGCATGGGGACATTATACCATCACAACAATTAATCAAGCGCTTATTCATGGTAGCGGACATTCTTTCACGAAATACTTGAGATTTTATCGATTTTCATATTAAATATTATAGAGAATCAAGCACCGTTTCACAAAATAATATCGAGGAGTACAGCAATGATTGTTGGAAAACCACTTTTTACAACCCATCAGATACAAAACAGGGTACAAGAACTGGCTGGAAGGATTTCGCATGATTATGCGAAGAAAGAACTGCTTGTTGTGGGGATACTGAAAGGCGCCTTTATGTTTTTCTCCGATCTTGTCAGGAACATAGAGGTGCCTCTTACCCTCGATTTTATAATTGCTTCGAGTTACATGAAAACGCAGAGCACGGGTGAGGTGAAGGTATTTTACGACATCCGGGGCGATATATCGGAAAGTCACGTGCTTTTAGTAGAAGATATTGTCGATACGGGGATAACTCTGAATCACATACGGGAGAGAGTAATTGCCCGTGGTCCGAAAAGTCTGAAAATTTGTTCATTCCTCGACAAGAGGGAGCGAAGGATTGTAGATGTACCGATGGATTACATAGGCTTTGAAATACCAAATGAATTTGTCGTCGGGTATGGACTCGACTATGAGAACCGATTCAGAAACCTTCCTTATATATCGATTTTCAAGAAAAAGGCATAGGCTTATGTATGAATTAATGGTCGAAACACATTTTTCCTCTGCACATCAACTGAGAGGTTATAAGGGAGACTGCGAAAGAATCCACGGTCATAATTGGAAGGTACAGGTCTATGTTCTTGCCGAGAAACTGAATGAACTTGATATCGCAATAGATTTCCATGAATTGAAGAGACTCACAGGGGAGGTTGTGGCACAGCTTGACCACGGGTTTCTCAATGAGATATTTCCCTTCACAGAAAAAAAT
>JAKLQR010000061.1 GCA_022013235.1 Thermodesulfovibrionales bacterium
TAAGGCGGGCGGGATTTTAAATGCAATGCTCCAACCGTTGAGAGGGCATTGTCAACCCTTGTGTCAACTTCTTCCGGCGGAAGCGAGAGATTTAGGGGACCAAAAGCCACGTCATCATAGACGGTCGGCATAAAAAGCTGGTCATCCGGATCCTGGAAAACCATTCCCACCGTCCGCCTTATCTCTTTCAGCGTCTCTTTTGTCAAAGGGTAGTCTCCTATCCGGATAATCCCGTTTCCTGACATGAGATAGCCGTTAAGGTGAAGGAGAAGCGTCGATTTCCCGGCTCCGTTTTCCCCGATAACGGCTACTGATTCCCCGTGGGTTATTCTGAAGGAAATATCCTGAAGTGCGGGGGTGCCGTCCGGGTAAGTGAACTTCAGGTGTTTAACCTCTACTATATGATGGCTCATAGAAATAACTCCGTTAATGATTTTCCGGCCAGTTGAGAGACGTTATAGATGCGCATAAGTATAAAAAAGGCCGACCAGGCCAGAGTATAAAGAACTTCCTTCGTGCCGATATTCAGACGGCGCCTGATCTTTATCTCTCCGTCAAATCCCCTGCAAAGCATGGCGAGATGAATACGCTGTGCCCTGTCTATAGTTCGTAACAGCAGATGCCCGAGCAGGTAGCTGAAAACCTTAATTCCCTTTCCTTTTCCGTCAAAGGAACGCAGCGACCTTGCATTTGCCATGCGTGATGCTTCGTTGATAAGCACAAAAATATAGCGGTATAAAAAAAGAAGCTGAACGGCAAAAATCCGGGGAGCGCCCATTTTATCAAGAGCCATACAGACTGAATTAAAGCCTGTGCATGCTATAAGAACAAGAACGCTCCCGGCGGTAAGAGTAAATTTTATCATTATTGAACAAAAGGAGATCCAGCCCCCTGAAAAGGAAAACGGACCAAGGCGCATCAGGATTTCGCGGTCTATCAAAGGATTGAATATTCCGATCATGACGGCAAAGGGCGCGACTATAAGAATCTTCCGGAAAAGATAATAAAACGGAAGCTCTCCCAGGCTTATCATTACTGCGGGGTATAAGAAAAAAGGAACAAGGGCGGATATTTCATATTTGTTGAATGATATGACGGTAATTATGAATATCAGGGTGGTTAAGAGTTTTGCGCGCGGATCTATACGGTGTACGAGGGTATCCCTGCAGGAGAGAGTATCCATGTAACCTAAATCGAGAAATGCCGTCTTTATTCTGCTCATAGGCGCCTATCTGGTTCCGCTTCTTTTTTTCAGGGCAAACCCTATAAAAGCTGCAAGAACCAGAACAAGCGCTCCTCCAATAAAGCCTGAAAAGGATGTCCCGGCGCTGACGTTAGGCCATTCTTCCTCCCCGCCCTCGCCTGATTCGGCGGCGGCTTCGCCTTTGCCTGATTTGGCATGTTCCTCCTTTTCTTCTGACTTCTTGAAACTATAATCAGGCAAAAAAGCGGTTTTTTCCTGAAGGGTTCCGAGCATTGAATAAAGCCCTTTCCCGGGGGCTTCAAGCTCCTCCTTGCCGGAAACGTGAAACATGGCCCACTCGAGTCCATCCGGATTGGCTGATGCAAACCAGGATAGTGCGCCTCCGGTAATTACCGTAGCCACAAGTAGTCCTGCAATAACATGCTTGAGGCTGAGATGCCCCATCGGCTTGTTTGTGGCAGCCATTTCCAGTATCTCAGGGCGCGCCTTCCAGACGAAAGTCACCACGGCAGCGGTGACGAGCCCCTCAACGATCCCTATGGCCAGGTGGATGGGCTGCATCAGCAACACGAAAGTTCCGAAAGGCAGTTCTGAAATGCCGGAAAAGAGGGTTTCAATAACGACTCCAAAGGCGCCCATTTGCAGTCCCAAAATCGATGCCGCCATGGCTCCCGCCAGGATACGCTGTTGGGTTGGTTGCTCACCGGCAATCTTTTTATAGATGAAAGGGTAAGCGATGAAACAAGGAAAGAAACCGAGATTGAATATGTTGCACCCCAAGGCCAGAAGACCGCCATCGGCAAAAAACAAAGCCTGAACAGTGAGGACGGACGCCATGGTGAGAAAGGCGGCGTAGGGGCCCAACAATATGGCGAGGATCATGCCACCCCCGAGGTGTCCGCTTGATCCTGTTCCCGGAATAGTAAAATTGATCATCTGGGATGCGAATATAAAAGCTCCGACAACGCCCATGAGAGGGATTTTAATGTCGTCAACATCATCCCTAACTTTTTTTGAGCAATATGCGATCAATCCGGCTGAAGCCGCCCACACGGTTCCGCCTACAGCGGGAGATATCAAAGCATCTGCCATGTGCATGGTAATTCTCCTTTCAATCAATATATATATGTGTGTGATGAACTACAATTAAAATCTCATTGTAAGGCCCGTCAGCAAAGCGGCATCGGTCTCTGTGCCGGAGAGCCCGGCTTTGAAACCTAAATCCACATCCAGATCAGGGGTAATTGAATAAATCAGGCCGATAAGAGCAAAGGATGGATCCGTACTTGATTCCTTATCAGGATTTTTCTCAACTCCTATATTGGCAACCAGCTGCAAATCGTCTGAAACTTTATAAACGCCTGCCAGTGAAACATGCCATATATCTTTTCTGTTGCCATCTTTATCTTCATCAAGTTTATATTCACTATGAGCATAGCCTAAATTCAAATGAAAGGTAAAAGGGTCAATCTCTTTTGTGGCTATAAAAGTGGCGCCATAGCCTATCCTGCCTGTTCCCAGGCCTTTGTTCTCATCTCCGGAAGGGATTGTAAGACCGGGCTTAAGCGCGAAACTCAAGCCGTTTTGCTCAAAAAAACGCCATTTCAATTCCAGACCGATATCGGATATTCCATTCTCGTCAGAGACAGTCGTCCCATCCTCTTTTGTCCTGTTCCATTGGTAGGGAGCGGCGCATATAATATCGAGCGTATCGAGGAGTCCGGCTGAAACAGCAACACCTGCCTCGTAGCCTTTCTCTTTAACTGTAATACCAACGGATTTTTCTTTATCATAGGCGAATTCGCCGGTCAGCTCCAACTGAAACTTTCCTTTTCCGTTTGTGCCGGCATCATCGGTGATCAGAGGATGCGCTCCGAAGGCAGTGCCTGTCATAACAACCATTATTGCGATTACTTTTGCCAGATTGGAAATCATCATTTCACCTCATCTCTTTTTTTGGGTTAACAGACAGATTTTCTTACCCCATAAAACAAAAAAAACCACGAGAGGTAAGCATGTAAACAACACTTAACCTTCGTGGTTTGATTTTATTA
>JAKLQR010000062.1 GCA_022013235.1 Thermodesulfovibrionales bacterium
CCTTCTTTCGGTATTTCGCAGGACAAACAATGTGATACAGAAGAAGACTTTTGTTATGCCTTTTGTAAATATGTTCACTCACACACCATTATACCCCGATGCAGAGCATCGAGGAATTCTTTGATTAAAATCCTTCATTTTAATCATTTGCTTTAATACTCTCGTTTATTGTGGTATATTCCAGGATAAATGGAACCGTTTTTGCATAAGAATTACCAAGGTAACCCAATGAATAAAAAGGAGGGAAAAATGGAAGCATGCAAACTGCTGGCTGGATGTCCTTTTTTTAACGACAAAATGCCCATTGAAAGCGGAATGGGCAAGCTTTATAAACAAAATTATTGCGAAGGCGATTTCAGCAAATGTGCGCGCTTCAAAGTGGCAACGACGGCAGGAAGGGAGAAAGTGCCAATAGATTTGTATCCTAATATGTTCGATCTGGCTGAAAATATAATTAAAGAAAATAAAAAATAACCGAACAATCAAGCCAGCCGATCTTTCCTCGCGCTTTCGGCGCTCGGCAAGGAGGGTCTCAGGAAACCATTCTCATAATGAGAAAGCTGATGAGAAATGCCAGCGAGGGTGCAATGACCCAGTTCGCCATGATCTTCCTGATCAGGCCAAATTTTACCGTCTCCATCCCCTTTGACATTCCGACGCCGCTGATTGACCCGATAATGCAATAGGTCGTTGAAATAGGCATTCCGAGGGAGGTAAAAAAGAGCACGCACATGCCTGCCCCGAACTGTGCGGCAAAGCCTGAATACGGATCGAGAGTGGTGATTCCTTTCCCTATTGTTTCTATCACACGGTGGCTCAGGATAACCGCTCCGAGGAATACGAAAAGAGACCCGACAAGCGATGCCCGCAGCTGCTCGATCAGTCCCGAATGAATCACAGGCCCCAGAATGGTCGCGAGTTCATTCGCGCCGGTGTTATAGGCGATTAAAATGCCGCTGAAGAGCAGGAGGGTTCTCAGAATCTTTTCGATGCGGAACAGTGACAGTTTCGAAATGGTCTTCTCCATTGCTTTGTACAGGAGGAGCGAAGTAAAAAAAGCGACGACAGGGGAGACGATCCACGAAACTACAATCTCGATCATGGCGGTAAAATTCACCGCTGCGCCGGAAGCAACTGCGGAACCGATGAGACTCCCGATTATCACCTGGTGAGTCGAAAGCGGCAACCTCTTCCAGTTGGAAACGATAATCAGGAGAGCAGCCACGGAGAGAGAGATACTGAGGATAGGAAGATTCACCGCGACGAGGTCCTTTCCAACGGTATCCATGACCCTCTGTCCCTGAAGCAGTATGCCGATCAGGACAAAACATCCGAATACAATCAGCGCCCTTCGTAACTTTATTACCCCGCATCCTATGCATATTCCAAGGGCGTTTGATGTGTCATTGGAACCTATGCCGAAGGCAATGAGAAAACAGGCTGCAACAGGGATGAGTTCGGTCATTGAGCGGGATGTACATTCAGATTCGTCATCATGTCATCTCATGCTCAAATTCATTATATGGAGATAGTCGCTCGCATCTTCGATCACATCGCTTATATGGGTAAGATACGCGATGAAATCCGAGAGTATCCTGCCCTCCCAGAAGTCTTTGACCTCTTTCTTCCTCAGTTTGCTGATCAGTTCAAATTTGATATCATCAACCTTTTTCTCGTAGATCCTGATCGCCAGGGTCTTTTCCCTTAAATCTCCCTTGTTGAACAGGGTGTCGAATGCGATCGCAAGCATCTCGCACATCTCTTTGTTGATACCGGCAATCCTGATGCAATCCTCCCGTATCTCTTCTTCCAGTTCCGGCCCCAGGTAATTGAACTCAAAGGCAGCGTCTTTCAGTACATCGAAGGCCTCGTCGACAATTTCGACATACCTGCATATATTCGTACGGAGAAACGGTAGAAAAGCGCCTTCGTAGATAGTCGAAATAATCTCTCTCCGGATGCTGTCGCCTTCCCTTTCGAGGTCGGAGACACAATACATCTGGTCCTTATCCCATTCTTCCAGACCCTTCTTGAAACAGTCAGCCGCGGAAGAGAGGGTGTGTATATGTTTTCTGATATCGTCTATTACCTTTTGCTCTGTGCTGCCCCCAAAGACATTCTTAAGCACCGTGTTCCTCTCTTGCTCTTTTTATCAGTTCAGAAGACATGACATCCAGCAATGAAATAATCCCCATGATCTCTTTCCCATCACAGATAAAAACCCGGGTTATGTTGAATTTGGTCATCAAATTGACCGCATATTCAACATCCACTCCTTTATCAATGCATACCAATGGCTTTGAGGTGATTTCTCCGACTTTTGTTGTATTCAGGTTGAGATTCTTTGCGAGAACCTTGAACACTATGTCCCTCACCGTGATCACCCCGTACACGTCATTTTCATCTCTGGGTTTCACGAGCAGAGACCGTATCCTCTTGTCGATCATCCTTTCTATGGCATCATAGATAGATGCATTCGCCTCTATGGTTTCCAATTTTTTTGTCATTATCTCATCAACTTTCATGATCCACCCCCTTCATACTATTTTTCGATAAAATACCAACCATTTACAGGAAAGCACGTCTGCAACAAACTAATTAGTGTCTGTCCATAAACTCAGTCTTTGTCATTGTCCGGCTTGACCGGACAATCCAGCACCTGTTGAAAAGACTGGATTCCCCGATCAAGTCGGGGAATGACGTACTAGACGTACTATTTGAACCGCAATTTATACACAGACTCTAACTTATTGAAATATTATGAGAACCCTGTATCATTGTCAATAAAAATATGCGAATATCCTGCAACACACTCATCAGGAATAACAGGTTTATATAGAAATAAGTATCAAAAGTCTGATAAAGTAAAACATTAATTTCTAAAATATGGAGGTTTTATGCGGTTCTTTTCACTTATGTCTGTTTTATTCCTGATGTTCTCCTCTTCTCTTGCATATGGAGAGGTAAAACAAAAAACCTTTACAGAAAAGGAGATCCAGAAGATGGCTGAAACAAGGGCTGTAATCGAAACGAAGTTCGGGGATATAGAATTAAAGTTCTTTCCCGACGTCGCACCGAATCATGTAAACAACTTTATTGAACTTGCCAAAAAAGGCTTTTATGACGGGACAACGTTCCATCGTGTCATCCCGGGATTCATGATCCAGGGCGGAGACCCGAACTCAAAAGATCCCGACAAGTCCAGACACGGCATGGGTGGACCCGGACATTCAGTAAAAGCCGAGTTCAACAGCACGCCCCATAAAAGGGGTATTCTCTCGATGGCCCGGTCGTCTCAACCCGACAGCGCAGGCTCCCAGTTTTTCATTTGTGTGGCAGACGCTCCGTTCCTTGACAGGCAGTATACTGCGTTCGGAGAGGTTGTTTCCGGCATGGATGCAGCGGATAAAATCGTGAACCAGCCGAGGGACAAGAGAGATAACCCGAACGAACGGGTAGAGATCAAAGTAAAGATCATAGAGAAATAACTGTCAGAGTCTCTGAAAGCGCTGATGAAATATAAGGTCCTGTTCTTAATCCTGGTGTTTTTTGCGTGTTCTCACACCGGAACGGATGCAAAGCAGATTACTGTGTACCGGGCGAGCGACGGAAAAACGATCAGTTTCGGCCAGATGGTTGATGACCTGAAAACAACCCAGTTGGTTTTTATCGGTGAAAGCCATGACCAGGAACGCCATCACCGCCTTCAGCTTGAGATTATCAAGGCCCTTCACGCGGCAAAAAAACCGCTCGCTGCGGGATTTGAGATGTTCGTGGCGGATGACCAGCAATTCCTGGATCAATGGGTATCCGGCTCACTTGGTCCCGATGAATTCCTGCCGATATACTACAGGAACTGGAATTTCCCCTGGCCGCTGTATAAGGAAATTTTCCTTTACATCAGAGACAATAATCTTCCGGCCCTGGCACTCAATGTGTCTCCTGAGATCACGCGGAAAGTCTCCCGCTCGGGATTTGCCTCCCTGTCCGAGGAAGAATTAAAGAAACTGCCTCCCGAGACAGGATGTGTCGTAAATGAGCAGTATATGCAGTTCATCCGGAGGGCGTATGCCATGCATGGACACGGCGGCAAACAGTTCCTCTTTTTCTGTGAAGCGCAACTCCTTTGGGACCAGGTAATGGCAAAGAACCTCATGGAGTATCTGAATAAAAACCCGGCCGGCAGCATTGTGGCAATTGCAGGCAACGGGCATGCGTGGAAGCGCGGCATCCCGGAACACATACGGGTGATGTCTGAAAAAACTTCATACAGGGTCGTTCTCCCCGAGGTACCGGGATATATCGACCCCCGGCATACCACAATCGATGACGCCGATTATATAATTCTCCAGCCGTAATAACCTATTACGAAGAATTGCATTAGTAACTCGGCAACAAAATATCGCAAGCCTTAATCCTCGCTTGTTGCGGACCGGGCGGCGTAACAAATTGAATTATAAGAAAGATTCCGGACAAGCCGGAAGGACAGAATTAGGGCATTTAATTTCCGGGTTAATAGTAAGACTACATTCCCCCTCATCCTAGCCCTCTCCCACCAGGGGAGAGGGAACTTGATAATCTCCCCTCCCTTGAGGGGAGGGGACAAAGGGGAGGGTGTGATGAAATATATCCTTACTTAAAAACCGATTTAGTAACTACAATAAAAAAGGCGGAACATCTCTGCCCCGCCTTTTTATCTTTTTACTACTCAGGTTTATTTCTTAATGTTCGTGGCCGTGTTCCTCAGTATGCGCATGCTCCTCGCCATGGCCGTGCTCTTCGTGTAATTCTTCGTATCCCTTGAACATTGCTATGATATGTGCCATGGGAGTATGTCCGAGCGTAGCAAGATAAAAATGGACGATCATGAAGGCGCTGAAGAATATCCAGAGGAGAATATGAACCGTATCAGCAATCTGTATCCCACCGATGAGGTTGACGATTGGCGAGAACAGGTTCGGGTCCCAGAGGAGAAGCCCGGTAATGAGCTGAAGGGGGATAAGCAGTACCATGATCGCGAGATATGACACCTGCTGCATAGGGTTGAACTTGTTATAGAATGTCGAATGGTGGGGATTTTCATCGCCGACCATGATTCCAAACCCGTAGAATTTGGCCTGTATCAGGGCTTTCTTCGCAAACTCCAGCGGTCGGTGAAGCGGCGGGATATAAATCTTTATATTGCCCGTTACCAGATAATAGACAAGCCATATAAAGTAATTCGCTATCAGAATAAATCCCAGCCAGCTGTGGATATCAACCGCAGTTTCGAAAGAAAAGAGATTGAGTCTGTCGCCCATCTTTATCTGTGCACCCGTGAGGATGAGGACGATAAACGCAGCC
This sequence comes from Thermodesulfovibrionales bacterium, assembly GCA_022013235.1. GTDB lineage: Bacteria > Nitrospirota > Thermodesulfovibrionia > Thermodesulfovibrionales > SM23-35 > JAKLQR01. The sequence continues at coordinate 5,344 of JAKLQR010000062.1, forward strand.
AGGTTAACCCAGTGCCATATTCGAATCGGTAGCGGATGAAGGAATAGTCTTGTCATTTCTTACCTCCTTTTCCCATCCTGCGTAATGCCCTGATAGGTGAAAATACAATACGGAGAGCGATGTGTCCTATGGGAACAGCTATGCCGCCGATCAGGGCGACGATAAAAAGGATGTCCCACAATTCGATGCTCGAACCTCCGATTGCATAGAACTTGCTGGCCGGAATTATCGAAAAAACCGACCTGACCGTGTCTTTTTCCGCAGGGATGAGCGTCGGTTTCCCGTCGGATTTCTTTACTGCAACGAAAACGTTCTGGAAGAACTTCGCATCGGGGAGATGGCACTGGGTGCAATCCTTCACTGCTTCGGCTTTGGGTGCTATCATATGGGATTCAACCGAGTTGCTCACATCCAGCGTACCCTTGAATGTAACGGCTGTCCCTTTCTTGAACAGAAGAGTGAACATGCTCCACAGGTCCTTCCCGTCAACCTTGCCGTCCTTGTTTGTATCGATGCCGTCTTTTACTTTCCCGGGTTCTGTGTCAAGAAGCTTCGCGAGCTCTTCTTCGGGCAGCGGTTTATCTGTTTTCCGGTTGTGCAGAGTGAGATATATTCTCCGCTGTGCATCGGGAGAGTGACAGGCCGCGCAGGATACCACATCAAAATGGGCCTTCACAAAAGTCGGCAATGCTACCGGCTGGTTCTTCAGCCATTTATTGTGTGCCTTTGCTGCATCCTTGTGACATTTCAGACATCCGTCTTTGATCTTGGTCGTCATCGTGGTTGACTCTATATTATGTGCATTATGGCATGAGGAGCATGAAGGCGCCTCCGCGTTGCCTTTTGCGAAGGCCATGCCATGGACGCTCGCTTCATAGGAAGGCTTCATATCGGCATGGCATTTATTACACGAAGTCAATCCGACTGTCCGGTCTTTCTTGGCGCTTGCAACGCCATGAGCGCCATGGCAATCGGTGCAGGTGGGGGCCTTCAGGTTGCCGGTCTTCAGGAGGGACAGATGGACGCTGGTTTCAAATTGTTTTGATGCCTCTTCGTGGCATTTCCTGCAGGTATCCGCAGTGAGAATCGCGTAATCCCGCTTGCTGTTGAACGATCTTATCGGGTGGTCGGTTTTGGAAAAACCGGCATGGCACTCTGTGCATTTGAGTTTCCCATGTACTGAATTACCCACCATGGATTGGTCGATATAGAGGGAAAGTGATTCTCCGTTCTTCATTGACATCACGAGCTGATTTCTGTGGCATGAGATACAGTAGATATTCTCCTGGACCGCCACCTTTTCAGCTTTCACTCCCTTAATATAATGCGAGCCATGACACTCAGCGCAGGAAGCTCTTGCCATCAACTGGCTGTGGAGAGGATTTTTGCTCAGTTGCTGATCGGTGTGACAAAGCCTGCACTTCTTGTACATCTGAGCAGAGTATTCCCTTTTGCTGTTGATTGTCTTCACGCGGGGGTGAGAATCCATTGATATGTCATTGTGACATCCTGTACATTTCACCTTTTTATGGACAGAGGCCATAAATTGATTGCCGTCTATAGAGAGCGACAGTCGTTCCTTATTTTCCAGTTTCTTGGTCAACCCCTTGTCCTGGTGACACATGAGGCATAACTGCACCTCATCCTGTTTAGGGACACCTTTTGCGGCGCTGATGCATAGAGGGAAAATCATGAAGGCGATCACCAGAAAAATTGAGACATATTTTTTATTCATAAAGCCCCCTATAAGTTTTGATCGGTATTTTTAAGGACGTAGAATTTATAGCATATCTAAATACGAGAATGCAAGCATGAATTAAGCGTATATTTTGACACCGGATTCCCTTTGGACGTATAATTTTCCCATTGTCTTTACGTTCCGTGGCATAGGCTGCGAAGCATCCGTTCCGAGTGGCTCTTGTCATACGGAACAATTATGAAAAACCGGCGCCGGCCGTGCAGTCACCTTCATTCGCTCAAGCCGGCAAGAGGAAAGAGACATTGATCCCATATAAAGATGATAACCCTACCCGGATTATCCCCTATGTCACGATAGGGATTATTGCTTTGAATGTCCTTGTCTTCCTGATCGAGGTAACCTCGACGTCAGGGTTGCAGAAAGCAACCTATTCATACGGTGCGATCCCGCACTCGCTCCTTACATTCGAGAAAGTACAGCCTGTACACCCGACCGTAACAGTCTTTTCTTCGATGTTCATGCACGGGGGGGTTCTTCCATCTCGGAGGCAACATGCTCTATCTCTGGATATTCGGGAATAACATAGAGGACAAATTAGGCCATATACGCTTTCTCGTCTTTTATCTCTTCTGCGGAATAATCGCTGCCTACAGCTATGCGTTTACCAATCCCCAGTCTACCATACCTATGATTGGCGCCAGCGGTGCTGTTGCAGGTATTTTAGGGGCTTATCTGCTCCTTTTCCCGCATGCGCGGGTGCATACATTCATTTTCCTCGGCTTTTTCATCACAACCATTAAAATTCCTGCCTTGATAGTTATCGGGTTTTGGGCTATTATACAACTCATTAACGGACTCATCAGCACCGGGCTTCGTGAGGAAGGCGGGGTAGCATGGTTTGCCCACATTGGCGGTTTCCTCATCGGGCTTGTAACGATAAAACTCTGGCTGCCAAGGAGGACGAAACAGTGGTTGTAATATGCCCGAAATGCAAAACAAAACTGAAGGTCGACGAAGGGAAGATCTCTTCAGGAGGTTCCCGCTTTAAATGCCCCAAATGCAGCACCATACTGCTTGTAAAAAAACCCGCACCGGTAACAGAAAAAGTCTTTCATCATAAGAAGGTCCTCATAGCACATTCGAACACTTCTGTCATACACACCATCACCGGGCTGCTGGAAAAACATGGCTATCAGACGATTATCGCCTCCGACGGCATAGAAGCAATGGTGAAAACGATAAGGGAACTCCCTTTTCTCGTGATCACCGAGGTAAGCCTTCCTAAAATATTCGGGTTTGAGGTCTGCAAGAGATTAAAACTCAGACCGGAAACGAAAGGCATCAAATTTATCCTCGTGAGTTCTCCCTACGACAGAAACAGGTATAAAAGAGATCCGGAATCACTTTATGAAGCTGACGATTTTATTGAAGAACACCGCATCCCGGAATTCCTTATCGATTCCATCAATACCCTGAAGGGACAGTCGTTGGAAAAGAGGGAAGCAAAAAAAGCAGCAGAAAAGGAGAAAACAGCCCCTCCGGAACCTGCTGCGGAGAAACCGGCTCACAAGCCTGAACCGCGTGTCGCTCCGGAGGCACAACCACCAAAACCAACGGCCGATGAAACCATTGAACGTGCGAGAAGGCTTGCGAGAACAATCGTCTCTGATATTTACCTCTATAATACTCCGAAAGCCGAGGCTGCGATCAGGAACAACCGGTTCCATGCCGATTTCGCCGCAGAGCTGAAAGAAGGCCTGAAACTGTATAACAACAGGATATTACCGGAAGTGCGCGCTCAGGGCGATTTCTTTCAGGAGACGATAAAGACCTTCATTGAGAACAAGAAGAAATCTCTCTAAATGAAATAATCAGAAAAACGCTAAAAATAGAAGATAATAGCGTATTTGTCTTCAAATTCTGCTTTTTTCAGCCCTTAGAACAGCTTGCCTTAATACCGCCATACCGATTATATTAGCACTCACTGACTTCGAGTGCTAACAAAGTCAAAATCACATAATTTTTAAGAAAGGAGCGAAGTGCCATGAAATTCAAACCACTCAGGGACAGAATTTTCGTTAAGTTTTCATCAGAGGAGGAAAAGACAGCAGGAGGACTCTTTATTCCTGACAGTGCAAAGGAAAAACCCCAGAAGGGCACCGTAGTCGCAGTTGGCCCTGGCAAAGTCACCGATGACGGCAAGCGTCAGCCAATGGATGTAAAGGTCGGGGATACCGTTCTGTTCGAAAAATATTCCGGTTCCAAGATCAAGATTGATGACGAAGAGTACCTCATCATCCGGGAAGAAGATATCCTGGGAATAGTCGAGTAAAAAAATTTAACCTATATAAAAGGAGGATGAAGGAATGGCCAAGCAGTTATTATTTGATGATGCAGCAAGAAGCGCGATTCTGAAGGGCGTAGCCCTGCTGACCGACGCAGTGAAAGCGACACTCGGACCAAAAGGAAGGAATGCAATCCTTGATAAAAAATATGGCGCACCCACAATCACCAAGGATGGTGTCACCGTTGCAAAGGAAATCGAGCTAAAAGACCCGTGGGAAAACATGGGAGCACAACTCGTAAGGGAAGTAGCATCCAAGACATCCGATACCGCAGGTGACGGGACAACAACAGCCACAGTTCTCGCCCATGCAATATACAGGGAAGGGATGAAGAACGTCACTGCAGGCGCCAACCCTATGGATATCAAGAGAGGTATTGAAAAAGCGGTTGAAGTTGTTATCGAGGAACTCAAGAAGCTCAGCAAACCTGTCCAGGACAAGAAAGAAATCGCACAGGTCGGAACCATCTCTGCAAACAATGATCCTTCTATCGGGGAGTTAATTGCAGAAGCGATGGATAAGGTCGGGAAAGACGGAGTTATCACCGTCGAGGAAGCAAAGAGCATGCAGACTACACTTGATGTCGTCGAAGGCATGCAGTTCGACAGGGGATATATATCGCCTTATTTCATTACCGATCCGGAGAGAATGGTATGTGTGCTCGAAGACGTATATATTCTGATCCACGAAAAGAAAGTTTCGAGCATGAAAGATCTTCTCCCCCTCCTCGAGCAGACTGCCAAGATGGGAAGACCCCTGTTAATTATTGCTGAAGAAGTCGAAGGCGAAGCTCTCGCGACACTCGTGGTGAACAAACTCCGCGGGACGATCCAGGTCTCCGCAGTCAAGGCCCCCGGCTTTGGGGAAAGACGCAAGGCGATGCTTGAAGATATCGCGGTACTCACAGGCGGCACCATGATCTCTGAAGACCTCGGCATCAAGCTTGAAAATGTGAAGCTGACCGATCTCGGAAGGGCAAAGAAAGTCAACATAGACAAAGAGAATACCACCATCGTTGAAGGCGCAGGCGATTCGGCAAAGATTCAGGGCAGAGTCAAGCAGCTCAAGGCACAGATTGATGAGACAACTTCCGATTACGACAGGGAGAAACTGCAGGAGAGACTCGCAAAACTCGTCGGCGGTGTCGCGGTCATCAATGTCGGAGCAGCTACAGAAACAGAGATGAAAGAGAAAAAAGCCCGCGTAGAGGACGCCCTCAATGCAACAAGGGCTGCGGTGGAAGAAGGCATCATACCCGGTGGCGGCATTGCGTTCCTGAGATGCCTGCCGGCACTTAAAGCCCTGAAACTCGAGAACGACCAACAAATCGGCGTTGAGATCGTCAGGAGAGCACTGGAAGAGCCGATCAGGCAGATCGTGAATAACAGCGGCATCGAAGGATCAGTGGTAGTTGAAAAGGTAAAACATTCAAAAGACATCAACCACGGCTTTGACGCTGACAAAGAAGAATACGTGGACATGATAAAAGCAGGCATCATCGATCCTACAAAAGTAACCCGCTATGCACTTCAGAATGCAGCATCGGTTGCAGCACTGATGCTGACCACCTCGGTGATGGTTACCGTCCTACCTGAGGAAAAGTCTGAACCTGCAATGCCGCCGGGCGGCGGAATGGGCGGAATGTACTAAAAAAATATACGCGAAAAGCGTTCTGGAGGGAAGCAGGGCCCGGCCCTGCTTCCCTTTTTTGTCCTTCTTTACATTCCTGACGGTATTCTGGCATGCTAAAAACGATGACCAAGAAACCCCTTATCATCACCGGCCTCTCCATTTCTCTCCTCTGTCTTTATCTCATATTCCAACTCCTGCTTCCCCTCCCTTCCGGGACGAAAAACATCGAAATCGAAATCCCGAAAGGCGCTACTTTCAGGCAGGTAGCCGACATCCTCTCCCGTGAGAACCTCCTCCGGAATAAGACTCTTTTCCTTGCGCTCGGCAGAATAAGCGGGATCGACAGGAAAGTAAGGGCCGGGTATTACGCCCTTTATAAATCCATGAATACCCTTGACCTGTTCAGGGCGCTGAGAAAAGGCCAGATCATTGAGTATGAAATAACGGTAATCGAGGGAGATTCACTCCGGGAGATTGCGGACAAACTCTCCGGCAAGGGGATAGTGAGCAGGGACGACCTCCTGAACCTCTCGAAAGACCCCAGGGTCCTCGCGACATATGAAATTGACGCTCCCTCCGTTGAAGGATACCTTTTCCCTGATACCTATAAAATTCCGAAGGGGATGAGCCCTGAGGATGCGCTGGGGATGATGATCGGCAGGATGAGGGAAAAATTCGCCGATGAACTTGCCGACCGGGCCATTGAAATAGGGCTTACCGAGAACGAAGTATTGACCCTTGCATCGATCATCGAAAAAGAAGCTGCTACCGACCAGGAACGGACACTGATATCTGCAGTGTACCATAACAGGCTCAAGAGAGGGATCCCCCTTCAGGCCGATCCGACAGCGATTTACGGAGTGAAGAGTTCGAAAGAAAAGATAACCGCTGAAGACCTGAGGAAAAAGACACCCTATAACACCTATGTCATCAGAGGGCTTCCTCCCGGACCTATTGCCTCTCCGGGCATGAAATCCATAACCGCTGCGCTCAATCCTGCATATGTGCCTTATATATATTTTGTGTCCAATAACGACGGCACGCATCAATTTTCTGTTACCGCAAAGGAGCACCAGTCTGCGGTCGAGGTGTATCGCGAGAAGAAGCAGAAGGAAAAAGAAATGAGAGAGAAAGAGAACAGCACTGTGGAGCAGGAAGTCCAAAAGGGCAAATAACCCTATGAAGCGCCGCAGGAAAACACGGATAATCTATGTAGGAAACATTCCTGTTGGAAGCGGGAATCCGATCGCCGTACAGTCGATGACAAAAACGGATACTGCAGATGTAACCGCAACGCTAAAACAGATCAGCTCCCTCGAAGCATCCGGCTGCGAAATCATCCGCCTGGCCGTTCCTGATATGAATGCCGCCCGGTCTCTCGGGAAGATAAAGAAGGCTATAAGAATTCCCATGATTGCAGATATCCACTTCGACTGGAGGCTCGCCCTTGAAGCCGTCAGGCAGGGTGTTGACGGATTGAGGATCAATCCCGGCAATATCGGCGCGCTCTGGAAAACAAAAGAGGTCGTCAAGGCTGCCGGCGACAAAGGCCTCCCGATACGGATCGGAGTGAATGCAGGGTCCCTTGAAAAAGACCTCCTGCAAAAATACGGACATCCGTCTCCGGAAGCGCTGGTTGAGAGTGCGGTGAAGCACATCGGGATACTGGAAAAGCTTAAGTTCACCAACATCAAGGTCTCACTCAAGGCATCGGATGTGGGAAAGACAGTTGAAGCATACAGGCTGTTCTCAAAAAAATATGACTATCCCCTCCATATCGGGATATCAGAAGCAGGTCCTCCTTCGCAGGGGATTATTAAAAGCGCTGTGGGCCTCGGCATCCTCCTTTCGGAGGGCATCGGAGATACCATCAGGGTTTCCCTCACTGCGGCGCCTGAAGAAGAAGTACGGGTTGCGTATGCAATACTCGGTTCACTCGGGATCAGAAAGAGGGGAGTGGACCTCATCTCCTGTCCGACATGCGGGAGATGCAGGATTAATCTCCGGGAACTCGTGGAAAAAGTTGAAAAAAAGATAAAAAAGATAGTGAAACCCATGACGATCGCGGTTATGGGCTGCGTAGTGAACGGCCCGGGAGAAGCGCGGGAGGCCGACCTTGGCATCGCAGGCGGGAGAGGGAGAGGGATTCTCTTCAGAAAGGGCAAGATAATAAAACGGGTCAGGGAAGACGAGCTTCTCAATGCGCTGTTGAAGGAGATAGCAAAATAGGGTTACTACCCCAAAAAGTGCAGGCGGTGCTTAAAAAATATTTTACTCGATGCGAACTCTGTCATTCCCCAACTTGATCGGGGAATCCAGTATTTTCAATATTTTCTGGATTGTCCGGTCAAGCCGGACAATGACAAGCTTTGGAACAGAGTTCGCTATTCTTAGGCGGATTGATGACCATTTTTACTTCGGGCAAGGGCCAAGGCGCTTGCCTTTCATGGTCATCCTGGCTGCCTGATCCTTCCCTCCCTCTTTTGCTGTAGTCTCAATTACGCCGTCAAAGGTGCTGCCTGCATAGGTAACCCTGCCTTTGGCAGTTGAGTCTTTGCATACAACCGACCAGCTGACGGTATTGCCATCAACCTTCGTATCCTGCATGGAGCAGTCTGTCTGTTCCGGTTGTTTCGGCACATAATCTTTCTTGCTAAGACAGACGGTTGCGGTATGGGGCTTTGCCATGCCGGCCGGCATGCCCGGCATCTCAAAGGACGTAGTGATTTCCCACTGGCCCTCTTCCATATTGAGAGTCCCCTGTGCCTGCTTTGCCGCCGGGGCAGCGGGTTCCTCTTTCTTGCTGCATCC
>JAKLQR010000063.1 GCA_022013235.1 Thermodesulfovibrionales bacterium
ATGATATCAGGAATGAACTGGCAAATCTTGCATACTGGCATCAGGAGGCAATGAAATATTTTGAAAGGATAAACCGGTCAGCGTTAAAACCCGAGGAAATTTTGCAGAAGTGTATGGAGATCCTTGAGCCTGAGGATATACGCATGCAGTTTGATACAGCCTTCAGAGAAGTCGCAAAGAGCATGGATTTTCTGCTGCCTGATCCTGTGGTGAATCCGTTTGTCGCAGATTTTAAATTCCTGGGCTCAATACGGGAAGGAGCCAAAAACCTTTATCGGGATGAAAGGCTTACACTCAAGGATTGCAGTAAAAAGGTTGAGGCGCTTATCCATGCGCATATAGCAGATACAGGGATAGAACGAATCCTTGAACCGATTAATATCACTGCGCCTGATTTTCAGGAAAAACTTGAGTCCAAGGGAAGTGCAAAGGCAAAGGCGAGCCATATCGAATATGCGATAAGGGATACCATTGTGGAAAAGATTGCTGAAGACCCTGTCTTTTACGGCTCGCTTAGAGAAAGGCTGGAGGCGCTCATAGCGGAAGACAGAGAAGAGAGGAGAAGTGCTGCTAAGCATCTGAAACATCTGATGAAACTCAGAGATGAGGAATTGAGGAAAGAATCATATGCGAAATCTATCGGACTGGAAAATGCCAGTGAACTTGCGTTCTTCGGGTTATTCAATGAATACAGAAAGACGTTACTTCATAATTCTGAAAAAGAACAGGTTGCATTCACACAAGAGATCATTCAGATCATTAAGGATAATCTGGTTATTGATTGGACTGAAAAAGAAGACGTAAAGCGTGAAATGAGAAGCTTAATGAGAAGGAAGCTGAAAGCTAAGGGATGCCCCAGAAAAGATATGGAACCCCTGATTTATGGAATCATAAACCTCGCAAGCATCCGGATGAAGGATGTTTAGACATGAAAGAGATTGCCTTCGGATACTCAAAAATACAATATGAGATCAGGCGCGGTAAGCGAAAGAAAACCGTTGCTTTGGTAATTCAACCAAATTCTTCTGTTGTAGTACTTGCCCCTCAATTTTATTCTGAAAATAGAATCAAGCAGATAGTCCTCAAAAGAACTCCATGGATTATGAAACGGCAGGAAAAAATCAGGAGGTTGAACGCAGACAATCCTCCAAAGGATTATGTGAGTGGTGAAACATTCCCTTACCTGGGGAGGCAGTACAGGCTAAAAATCCTGCGATCAGATGATAATGAAAACGCTCCCTGTAAACTCATTGGCGGCAGATTCTCTATTGCATTGAATAAGAGAATGGAAGGCAAGGGGGTATCCGGGTCCGTAAAAGAAAAACTTATATCATGGTATCGATCAAGAGCAGAAGACAAGATACCGGAACGCACTCAGGAATATGCTCAATTGATCGGAAAACAACCTGCGAAAATACTCATAAGGGATCAGGGAAAGAGATGGGGGAGCTGCTCCAATTCAGGTATTTTGAGATTCAACTGGAAAATAATTATGGCGCCGCTTTCGGTGCTGGATTATGTGATTGTACACGAACTTTGTCACCTGATCATTAAAAATCATTCAGACAAATTTTGGAATACCTTAGGCTCTATTATTCCTGATTATAGTAAAAAGCGACGGTGGCTGAAAGATCATAGCTATTTATTGTCTTATATGTTGAATTGCGATAAGAAATTATAAGAGCCTCATACTTTTACCCTGCCGAAAAGAGAACTTTAAGATTATTTTGCAAGAATTCTATGAAGTTCTTCTGCTTTCTGTTGCATCTTTAGCTCAGCATATTTCCCTTTTTCATGGTCATATCCGATAAGGTGGAGGAGGCCGTGGATGAGGAGCCTGTTTAACTCATCGTAGAACGAATGCCCGTATTCTTGTGCCTGTCTTTCGGTTTTATGGAGGTTGATGACGATGTCGCCCAGAATGAAATGCTGAGAGCCGGGAGCTGAGGGCTGATCATGCACGTCAGTCTGGGGGAATGAAAGCACATCGGTAGTCCTGTCCACGCCGCGAAATGAGCGGTTCAGTACCCGCATCCTGCGGTCGTTGACCAGGAGAATACTCAGTTCAGCTTTGTGAAGGCCGAGGTGCCTGCACGTTTTCCGGAGAATGTTTGTTATTCTCCGGTGATTTACCTTTATGAGTTTTTGCTGGTTCTTTAAATAAATCTTCATTCGAAAAATCAAACCCCGGATAGTCGACTCTTTTATGGAATATGCCGGTGAGGACAAAGGAAAAACGTTTCTTTATTTCATGAATATCTTTCAGGGTAAGTTCGCATTCGTCAAGCTGACCTTCAAGAAATATATGGTTGATTATCCTGTCGACCAGCGATGCAATTCGGGCAGGTGTCGGGTCTGTTAATACCCGCGAGGCTGCCTCAACCGCATCCGCCATCATAACCAGGGCTGCCACCCGTGTTTGGGGTTTGGGGCCGTGGTATTTGTAGTCGTCTTCATTGGGAAGGGAACGCTCTCCCTTATCCTTCGCTTTCTGATAGAAATAACTCACGAGCATAGTCCCGTGGTGCTGTTGCATTATCTCGACAATCGGTTCGGGCAAATTATACTGATTCGCAAGTTCGGTACCCTCTTTGACATGGTTGATAATGATCATACTGCTCATGTGCGGGGTCAGTTTATCGTGCCTGCTTGCTGAGCCACCCTGGTTCTCGACGAAATAATCAGGCATCTTTATCTTGCCTATATCATGGTAATAAGCGCTTACCCGTGCGAGCAGGGGATTCGCACCGACTGCTTCAGCCGCAGATTCTGCAAGATTGCCGACAATGACGCTGTGATGATAGGTGCCGGGTGCGCTGATCATAAGGTTTTTCATGACCGGCTGATTGAGGTCAAGAAGCTCAAGGAGACTGATGTCGGTAGTAACCTTGAAAGAATATTCAAGAAGAGGGAGGAGCAGCGAGACGAGCGCGGCAACACTTATGCCTCCAAGCGCTGCAAAGACTATCGAAGGGGATGCCTTTACGGTAAACAGATCACCACGGAAGAGCAGGATAATCACTACGGTGAGAATATTGATGGCAAGGACATAGCCTCCTGCTTTCAGAATTGCCGAACGCTTCTTGCACTGTATTCCTCCGAAGGCTGCCGTGATGCTGCTGACAAAGGCAAATATGGTGAAGGCTGCATCATGAAGCCAGAGACCGGTCAGGAGGCTGACCAGGAATGAAAAGGTGATTGCGGTATGGAAATCGAACATGAGTGAGACGAGCATCGCTCCGGTAGCCACGGGTATTCCGTAGAGCGCACTCTCGATAAAGCGATATTCCAGTCCTTTTGAGAGATGCAGGAGGAGAAAACCGAAGGTCCGTTCAATGAAAAGCGTGCCGATGACGATCAGCCCAAGGAGCAGGAGCATATTATGTTTCTTCACATATGCAGGCCTGTATCTCATTATGTCTTTGTAAAATATGAATAACAGGAGACTCGCGATGAAGAATCCTCCCGTGAGCTGTTCAATGCCAAAATCGGTCTGGATGGCAAGCGCTGAAACAATACCGCAGAATAATACAAAATATATACGGAGGAGTTTGTCTTTTCCGGTCTGCGGAGGAGCAATCCCCTCTCCTTTCGAATAGGCTCCGTTCTTAAACTTCTGGAGGAAAGTGCGCAGACTCCGGGGATTATTCTTCTGTTGTCCGTTTTTCATATTTTTCGTATGCCTTGACGATTTCCTGTACGAGTTTATGTCTTACCACATCACGTTCGGAAAAATAAATAAATTTTATGCCTTCGGTATCCCTGAGAATTTTCTCAGCCTCGATAAGGCCTGATGCTTTCCCGTGGGGGAGGTCAATCTGGGTTACGTCTCCCGTAACAACCGTCTTTGAATTAAACCCGAGACGGGTCAGGTACATCTTCATCTGTTCGGAAGTTGTATTCTGAGCCTCATCAAGGATTACAAAAGAGTCGTTGAGGGTCCTGCCGCGCATAAAGGCAAGGGGCGCTATCTCTATTACTCCCCGTTCTATAAGCTTCCCTGCCTTTTCAGCCTCCATCATGTCCAGGAGTGCATCATAGAGAGGCCTCAGGTAGGGATTGAACTTTTCATAGATGTCACCCGGCAGAAAACCCAATTTCTCGCCTGCCTCGACAGCAGGGCGGGCAAGGACGATCCTGCTGACCTGTTTTTTAAGAAATGCATTGATCCCCATTGCCATTGCAAGATAGGTTTTCCCGGTTCCCGCCGGACCGATGCCCATTACGATATCGAATTTTCTTATGGCTTCTATATATCGTCCCTGTGTCTCTGTCTTGGGAATAATAAAGCGCTTTTTGGAAGAAATAGGGATATTGTTGAGAAAGAGGTCTTTGACCGAGGTATATTCGCCTTCAGTAGCTGTCGATCTCAGGGCAAACCGGATATCGTCCGGCGTAAGATTATACCCTTCAGAGCTGATAAGGCGGATATCCCTGAGGAGTTTTTCCGCTTTCTCGACCGGCTTCTCGTCTCCCCGCAAAAAAATCTTGTCCCCTCTCTGTGAGGCGACAATTCCGAGCGCCTCTTCAATTGCTTTCAGGTTTTTGTCGATCTTCCCGTAGAGCAGGTTCTCCTCTTTTTCCATATCAAGTTGTATTTCGACTGTTACCGTATGCCCTCCGTGTCTTTATGAAAGGTCACGAATGCTTTCAGCCCTTCCGATTTTTTCAGTTTCAGTGCGAGTATGTCAGCGTCTTTTCTCATGCTGAACGCACCGACCATAACCTTAAAAAGCTTCCCTCGGTTCTTTTCCTGTATGAGAGTCATCCGGGTATTATACCCCTTTTTCTCAAGCTTTTCACTGAGCATCCGTGCGTCTGATTCATTTTTGAAGGCGCCTACCTGCACGGTGTATTTCAGTGTTTTCTTGTTTTCGCTTGTCAGGTTGCCGGCCTGTTTCCCCTGTGTAGGTTGAACGGCTTTCCTTTGCTCCTGTTTCTGATTGCCGCCGGTAGTGTTATTTGTATTTTCCATGAGTTCTGAGTTCGGACCGTGTTCCGGCTCGCCGGAATGAACGGGCTGTTGCCCGTCACCTGTTCTCTCAGCATATTCAGGATAGGAAGTCCGGCCCTCCTGACCCTCGGTCCCTGCGGGATGCTGTTCATAAGGTATCGGCACAGGAGCGATCTGCATGGTGGTCTCTTCGTGCGAATTTGTGTTTTTCCCAACAAAATAGCCCAGGACAAAAGTGACCGAGGATATAAGAACGAGCGAGAGAATAATGATTCCTTTGCCGAGAAAAAGCACCGAGGATTGTTCTTTCCCTTCAGCCCTTCTCATAAAATAAGCATAGCATCCCCATAAGAGAGAAATCTATACTCCCTGGCGAGCGC
>JAKLQR010000064.1 GCA_022013235.1 Thermodesulfovibrionales bacterium
ATCGAGGATTCCGTCGTAAGAAAACTGGCCTCCGTAGGGCCGTTTGCCCATATCCGTCCCGGATCCGTTATCGGGAGGGAGGCAAGGATCGGCAATTTTGTTGAAGTCAAGAAGTCCGTTATCGGTCCCGGGACCAAGGCCTCCCACCTAACCTATCTTGGTGATGCCCGTATCGGCAAGGGCGTGAATATCGGCGCCGGAACGATAACCTGCAATTATGACGGGCAGAAGAAGCATACCACGACGGTTGAGGACTATGTGTTTATCGGAAGCGATTCGCAGCTTGTTGCACCGGTAACAATAGGGAAAAGAGCATATGTGGGTGCAGGCTCTACTATTACAAAGGATGTCCCTGCTGAGGCGCTCGCCATCAGCAGAGTCAAACAGACCAATATCGAAGGCTGGGCAAGGAAAGGGCAGTTAAAAGTGAAGAATGAAAAGTTAAGAGTTAAAAAAAGAAAAACTAAACATAAATAAATACAGTTACCGATAAAACTACCGGTAGGATAGCGTTGTCATTCATATCCTGTCATGCCGGCTTGTCCGGCATCTTTCTTCCGGAAGGATTCCGGACAAGCCGGAATGACAAGAACTATTTAATTACAGGGGTAATTTTATGAGAAATATTTATCTGAAAGATATGCCTGGAAAATTTTCACTTTTACTTCCCGAATTTCAACTTTCAAATTTCAATTTTTCACTTTATTGATATGTGCGGAATTATTGGATATATCGGCTCCAGAAATGCGGTTTCCGTAGTGCTCGAAGGGTTGAAACGGCTCGAGTACCGGGGATATGATTCGGCAGGGGTCGCCTTTTTTGCTGATTCCCGTATCGAGGTGAGGAGGAGCAAAGGAAAGATACATGAGCTCGCTTCGCTCATCGAACCGGAAAATCCAAAGAGCACTATTACCATAGGACATACGAGATGGGCAACCCATGGAAGACCGTCAAACGAGAATGCGCATCCTCACCGCTCTGACGGCATTGTGCTTGTTCATAACGGCATCATAGAAAACTACCTTTCCCTGAAACAGCAGCTTACCGGGGACGGATATCACTTCACTTCCGAGACAGATACCGAAGTGCTCTGTCATCTTATTGCGAAACATGCAAAGTCGTTTCCCTTCGAAGATGCAGTGAGAAAAGCGCTCACGGAAGTAAAGGGGACCTATGCAATTGCGGTGATGAAGGAAGACGATCCGGATAGAATTATCGCCGTCAGGAAGGACAGCCCCCTCGTGGTCGGACTGGGTGAGGGAGAATCGTTCGTTGCATCCGATATCCCGGCCTTCCTCAATTATTCCCGTACGGTTATTTTTCTCGATAACGAAGAGATGGCGGTCCTGCGCAGGGACGGGGTGACGGTGACCGGGCTTGACGGCAGGGTGAGAGAGAAGGAGACAACTGCCATATCGTGGAGTCCGTCTATGGCGGAAAAAGGCGGCTACCGTCATTTCATGCTCAAGGAAATTTATGAACAACCCAGAGCAATTGCGGATACCCTGAGGGGGAGGTTCAATGCAGAAAACGGCGAGGTGTACCTCACTGAATTTGGTCTCAGGAGAGAAGATCTCGAAACAGTGAAGAAAATATATATTGTTGCCTGCGGCACCTCATATCATGCAGGCCTTATCGGCAAGTACATGATTGAGAATCTTGCGAGGGTCCCCGTCGAAGTGGACATCGCCTCTGAATTCCGTTACCGGAACCCCCTCGTCGGCCCGCAGGACCTCATGATCGTTATCACACAGTCAGGCGAGACCGCGGATACCCTGGCTGCCCAGCGAGAGGCAAAAAGGCTCGGGGCAAAAGTACTCACTATCTGCAATGTACTGGGAAGCACTTCATCAAGAGAAGCCGATGCGGTTTTCTATACCCATTCCGGCCCTGAAATCGGGGTCGCGTCGACTAAGGCTTTCACCACACAGCTTGTCGGGCTCTACCTTTTCACTCTGGCTCTCAGTGGCATAAAGCGCTCCTTACCGGCAGACACCGGGAAGAAACTGTTAAAAGAACTCCTGTTGCTCCCCGGGAAAGTAGAGAGCGCTCTGTCCACTGACCGGCAAGTCAGCATGATTGCAAAAGAATTCTTCAAGGCGCGCGGGTTCCTCTATCTTGGCAGAGGGATGAACTATCCGGTGGCCCTTGAAGGCGCGCTGAAATTAAAAGAGATATCGTATATACACGCCGAGGGATATCCCGCAGGAGAAATGAAACACGGACCCATAGCGCTTATCGATGAAGAGCTGCCGGTAGTGGTGCTGGCTCCGAAAGATGCCCTGTATGAAAAAATACTCTCCAACATCGAGGAGGTAAAGAGCAGGGGCGGGAAGATCATCGTAATTACCAATGATACGGACAATGATGTATGCAGGATATCTGATCAGTGCATCATGATGCCTGAGACGAATCCCTATCTCATGACAATACTGCTTGCAGTCCCAGTACAACTGCTTGCCTATCACATCGGGTTATTGCGCGGGTGTGATGTGGACCAGCCCAGGAACCTGGCGAAGAGTGTTACTGTCGAGTAGAAGGCAAGCCGTCCCCGGATTCCTGAAAGACTGCACAAAGAAAAGCAGGAAAGCAGCAAGCCGGGACGACGGCAGTGATGGACGCGACATGGATTTAATTTGCGGGAATCTGTTAACATGAATACATCAAAGGAGAGAGTAATGCATGATTTAAATCCCCAGCAAAAAGAAGCCCTCAGGCATAGTTCCGGCCCGTTGCTTGTCTTTGCCGGCGCCGGAAGCGGCAAGACGAAAGTCATTGCCCACAAGTATTCTTATCTCCTCAAGACCAAGAAACTGCGTCCCGACTCCATCTTCACGGTCACCTTCACCAATAAGGCAGCAGACGAAATGAAAGAGAGAATCACCGCTCTGCTTGAAAAGGATATGCACTCTGCATGGATCGGCACCTTCCATTCCCAGTGCAACCGGATTCTCCGTCAGGAAATCCATTCACTTGACTATAAGAATAATTTTTCCATCTATGACGAGGACGACCGGTGCAGCCTTGTAAGACATATCCTGAAGGACTTTAAGATTTATGAAGCCCTCTATAAGGGCATCGTATCGAGGATCAGTTACCTGAAGGCGTCTCTCATCAACCCCGAGGAGTTCCTTTCAACCGGAGACGGGTTTGGCTTTGACGAAAAACTTGCGAAGGTATATGTGAGGTACCAGGACGAATTAAAGAGAAGCAACGCCCTCGATTTTGATGACCTTATCATGGTAACCGTAAATCTTTTCCAGCAGAACCCGAAACTTCTGGAGAAGTATCAGAAAAAGTTCTCGTACATCCTCGTAGACGAATTTCAGGATACCAACTTTGCCCAGTATCAGCTGCTCAAACTCCTTGCATCCGGACATAAGAAGATCTGCGTTGTGGGTGACGATGATCAGAGCATCTATAAGTTCAGAGGGGCGAATGTCAATAATATCCTGAATTTTGAGAAGGACTTCCCCGGAGCAAAGCTCATAAAACTGGAACAGAATTACCGTTCAACAGAACATATCCTCAAGGTTTCATCGTCGGTCATTGCGAGGAACCTGAAGAGGAAGAACAAACGCCTCTGGACGAAGAACGGGAAGGGAGAGAAGGTACACTACTGCTGGCTGAATACGTATGATGATGAAGCGAAATATATTGCAAAGATTATTAAAGAACACTATCTCAAAGGCATATACGCATACAGGGATTTCGGAGTATTCTACCGGGTGAACCTTCAGTCCCGTGTGATTGAGGATGCGCTGCGCAACGAGGGGTTGCCATACCGCGTTGTCGGGAGCATCAGTTTCTATAAGAGGAAAGAGATCAAGGATATCACCGCCTATATGCGGCTCGCCCTGAATCATGGCGATAACGTGAGCTTCAGGAGGATCATCAATGTCCCGCCCCGCGGCATCGGCGCGGCGGCCCTTTCCAAGATAGAACTCGAGGGAAAGAAGAAGTCCCTTCCCCTGTTTGACGCGATGAAGTCTTTGCTGCGCGGCGACCACTTCGCCTCTTCCGTAAAGGAGAAACTCGCCGATTTCGTCAAGAAGATCGAACATTTCTCGTCTGCAAAATACAAGACCCCGGCGGACATGATAAAAAACATCTTTGAGAAGTCAGGGTATAAAGAGACGCTTGCAGAGGAACGGGTCAAGCAAGTAGAAGAACTTATCGCATCTGCAGAAGGGAAAGATATCAGTGAGTTCCTGAACAGAATAGCCCTCGTCACCCAGATGGATGAAGCAAGGAACGGCGATTGCGTATCGCTCATGACCCTGCACAATGCCAAGGGCCTTGAATTCCCGATCGTGTTTATCTCCGGACTCGAAGAAGGGGTATTACCTTACTGCAAGGCGCTCGACAGGGAAGATGAGATAGCCGAAGAGCGGAGACTGTTGTACGTCGGCATGACAAGGGCGCAGGAGGTCCTCTGGCTTACCGGTGCAAGCAAGCGGAAGCTCTATGCGAAAATACAGAACCAGGAACCTTCCCGGTTCCTGAAAGATATTCCGAAAGAATGCTGCCACCTGATAGAAAAAATAACGGGACAGCGGGTAATCAAAGTTGAACCGCTGAAGAAGAAGAACGCTTCCCAGGAGACATTCACCCTTTATACTGCGGGATGCAGAGTAAAACATCCCTCCTGGGGCATCGGCGTTGTTCGTGACTGCTACGGCGACGGCGATGACATCAAGGTGATGGTGAATTTCCCGAACATCGGGGTCAAAAGGCTCGCGGTGAGGTTCGCTAACCTTGAGAAGATATAAGGGATACCTGTGAAGATCTCGAGGGAAGAAATCGAACATATCGCGGTGCTCGCGCGGCTCTCTCTGTCCGGAGAGGAAAAAGAGGTCTTCGGTCCACAGTTGAGCAGCATCCTCGGCTATATGGAAAAGCTCAATGAACTGGACATCAGCGATACCGAACCCACGTCCCATGTGCTCCCGCTCAGCGACGTTGTGCGTGATGATATTCCCATAGATTCACTGCCCCGCGAAGAGGCTCTCAAAAACGCCCCGGCTCATACCGATAAATTCTACAGGGTACCCAAAATCATAGAGTGATGGAGATCAAAGTCCGCTTCAGAGTATAACCTCCCTCTTATCCGCGGGAAGGATTTTTAAGCGTAAAACTTATTTTCTAAGAAACTGGGAAATGTATCCGGTTATTTTTTCTTATGCGATGCGCAGAATTTCGATTTCCCTGCTGCCTTGTTCTTGCACGCTTGTCCTGCCTTGGTTTTTGCTGCGCATTTTGCTTTTCCTGTTGCCATGTTGCCTCCTTATAATTTATTGATGCTACCACTATATCACAAATCGTCACGGAAACCTAATCCGGTTTGTTCGGAGAATAAAAAAATACTATCAGGGCAGGCATTCGTATCCCCGTTCGAATGCTTACCCGGCGTGTTTTTTATCAGAGGTGCGGATCAGAAAATATTTTATAGAGAATGCGCCTGCAAGACCTGACGCTCGGTTCACTGAAAATGACTGAAGATAACAAAGAGGAGAACTTATCTCTGTGTATTTGGAGGTTGGCAGCCAGCAGGAGGGTGCTGGCTGCCTAAAAGTGAAGAAAGTTGGTTTCTATTTTTTAAGTATACAAGCACAATATGAAGGAATAACGATAGAAATATGAATGATTAATGAAGGACAACAATAGACAGCTAAGCACACGCTCTAACATACCGGCGGTTTTTGTTGACAACACCTACTATCTGATAGATATTCGTAAGCCAAAACAGTTGCGTATTTCTACAAACTATACGATGGTTGCCTTTGTTAAGAAAATGTGAAGATAGTACGTCTCCTTATCTTAATAGGTTTCCATTTGGGATATAGTATTTTAAGACAGGATTGACACACAAAGACTTCAGGAAGAAGGGTTGGCTTCCATCCCGTTAACAAAGCATTATGATTTTCGTAACCGAACTGAACAGAGCATTTTCGAGAGGCTGCTTGGCTTCATATCCTTCATTTTCAACAACACTGCAATAGACAACAAACAAAATATTGTTCGATTTTATTTACGGTTTAGTGATTTTTTAAGGGAAAAATTAAATGTAAGATAAAAAATACAGAACGACTGAAACTGAGTTTAGAATGGATCCTGTTCCTATTTTAGAGTTCAAATTATAGTAGACTCTGTTGTTCTTGAGACTAAAAATACTCTCCTCAAGTTCTCAAGAAATCTCAGGGATGAATACTTAGCGTGGTCATAAGGATATTTTGGGAAGATGTTCTTCTTCCAGTAGCGAAAAGTCTTCTTTCTATCAGACCCTATCATGCCGCCATATTCAAAAATATCCAGAATTGCTATCTCAACATCCTTCAAAGTGAAATCAATCGCCAACTCTACTGCTAAGGTGACAACAGATTTTCTCTTCCGAAAGATGTCGAATTCGTACCATACCCCTTGCCATTCGTCCTTCAACTTCTGACATCGGCTTACACCGTATTGAGTCAGATCGCCCAGAAGAAATGAAGCCTTGTTGTCATCGGGCAGCTCTTCAGCTTCCCAGAAAAATCTTTGGATTTCCTTGTCTGTCAGCCTTGATTTCATGGTCAGTTGAATAGATTGTATAGAATCACCCTGATTTTAGCTATTGAGCATATACTTCCTGAATTCGTGGTATGGGAATAATGCATATATACCAGTCTGTGTATTATCGATTCAATTATATAACTTTCTTTAGAATTATTAAATCGTTTAGTGCAGGAAGAACATCGAAATCCAATATAAAACTCATTGCCCGGAGGTTTTTGAGAAGGGTTTGTTTCAGGAAGGAAAAAGCCGAAGCCCGGAATATCGAAAAACATTCTCTCCTCCTTGAACTCAATCGTTGAAAAGCAAATGATGTGAATGTTTGAAGAAACTGGGAAAATTTCGAATTCCCTGAAAACGGTTGTTTGCAGAACCCGGACCACGCTGTAACACGAAATCCTTAGTCTCATTTTTCCTCTGAATCTGAACAAACGGGAAGTACCGCAATCTTGTATACTTAAGTAATCAATGGATATCAACAAGTCAGTGCAGTTGGCATTTCAATACTATCAAGCAGGAA
>JAKLQR010000065.1 GCA_022013235.1 Thermodesulfovibrionales bacterium
AAAGGAGGTAAAACGGATGCGAAAGTGGTTAACAGTGAGCCTCGCTGTACTCACATTCCTTGTCCTTGTTTCTGCCGTGTACGCACATTTCCCCGGACGAGGAGCGGGATTCAATTGCAGACAGTTTGCTGATGCTGATATTGAGAAGGTGAAGCAGTTCCAGAAGGAAACCCTGCCGCTGAGAGACGAGATGATTACCAGGAGACTCGAAATCAGAGAGGAATTACACAAAGAAACCCCGGACAGGGACCGTATCGCTGAAATAAAGAAAGAGATGATAGACCTCAGAACGCAAATAATGAAGAAAGCGGACGAGGCAGGGTTGTCTCAATGTGGGAAAGGTTTCAGGCAGCGCTCTTTTGCAAAAAATGACGGAATGGGATTCCGGCCACGACATATGCGGGGATATTAGGAAAAGGGGGTATTCATCCCCTTTTCCTTCCGGTTCTCCCGGGCATGGAAAAAATGAGTTGTGATACAATAGTGTATATGAGAATAATACCGCTATGAAGAAGATAAACATATATCTTTGCATTTCTGGATTTATTCTGTCACTGTCTATAATCTTCTGTGCGTATAATCTCTCCTATGCACAACAGGTTCAGAAGAACCAGACGCAGACTGAATGCCAGCCAACCTATGGAGATTACAAACGCGGGGACAAATGGGGATGGTATGGTGCGAAGAAGGTTGTGAGGAATCCTGTTGAAGCGCAGCAATTACTCGAAAAATTCTTTATCCATCACAGAACTCTTAAGGTCGGCATAATAAAGGAGCGTATCTATTTTTATGAAGCGCATATTATTAACGTGAATGGTACGCTTGTCGATATCATCATCATTGACAAGAGGAATGGCAGGATACACTCAGCCTACTAACTAGAGTCTGTTTATAAACTATCAAGAAAATCAAAAGACTGTCATTCCCGCAATCCCGAAAGCTTTCGGGAGTCGGGAATCCTTCCTGGAAGCTATCGGAAAGATTCCGGACAAGCCGGAATGACAAATGAACGTTCAAAAATCCGCATTTATAAACACTAACTAACCTCTTCAAATACTGGAGTTATTTCAATCCCAGGACATCCTGCATATCGTATAACCCCGCGGGTTTCTTATGGACCCACGTGGCAGCACGGAGCGCTCCCCGCGCAAAGGTGTCACGGCTGGACGCTTTGTGGACGATCTCAATCCGTTCTCCGAGTCCTCCGAAAATTACGGTATGTTCTCCGACAATATCTCCGGCCCGCACGGTCTGAATGCCTATTTCTTTGGGCGTCCTCTCGCCGATGATCCCTTTTCTGGCGTATACTGCGACATCGTCAAGGTTTCTGTTTAAAGCCGATGCAATGACCTGGGCCATTTTGAGTGCGGTCCCGCTCGGCGCATCCTTCTTCATACGGTGATGCGCTTCGATGATTTCGACGTCGTATGCATTTCCGAGTACCTTCGCAACGTCCTGCAGCACCTTCAGGAGGAGGTTGACCCCTGTGCTCATATTCGATGCCATAACACAGGGTATTTTCTTTGTAAGTTTTGAGACTGTACTGAGGTCGTTTTTGGTGAAACCTGTAGTGCCTATCACCATGGCTTTGCCCTTCGAAGCTGCTATCTTCAGGTGTTCGAGAGAAGCTTCGACCGTAGTGAACGAGATCACTACGTCTGCCCCGCTGATGATTGATGAGAGATTCTCGGCAAGTGGAATGCCTGTCTCGCCGATACCGACAATGGGTCCGATATCCCTGCCGATGTCTTTATGTCCTTTCCGTTCGAACGCTCCTGAAAGTTTCAGGTCTTTATAGTCTTTTGAAAGGGCAGTAATCCTGCTCCCCATCCTTCCTGTTGCGCCTGCTACCGCTATTTTAACCATATAATCCTCCTTTCACAGCCCATAAGAGAAGCTGTGCTCTTTTCTTCAATCAGTCTCTGCTTTTTCTTCTTCGTTTTCTGATGCGTTGTCTGCTATTTTGTATTCATCAAGTACCCATTTCCCAAGATCGATGAGCTTGCACCGCTCGGAACAGAACGGCCTCCAGGGATTTTCTTCCCAGGTAGTTTTCATCTTGCAAATTGGACAGGTGACTCTCATAGTGAACCAGTTATCAATAGTACCGGTCGGGAACAATTCTGTCGCGGAAAGAATGTATCATGTGTCAACATTCTGTATCTTTTCCCCTGATTTTTTCAAGTTTTTTATGATGAGTTCCGATACGATCCCATTTATTGTGCCTGTGAGCGTACCGAGAAGAACGATCAGGGGCGTGATGAGGAGAACGGCCTCAATCCGCTGGATAAAGAGAGCATAGGCAAGCAGTAATTGGGCGCCGTTGTGGAACAAGGCGCCAATGAGACTCAACCCGGTTGCACTGAAAAGACGGGGAGTCAGGGATGCAAAAAATCCCATGGAAAGGGTGCTTAGAATGCCTCCCCCAAGGCTGAGGAGAAAAGCAGGACCGAGAAACGTCCCGTTCAGAATTGAGGCAAGAACCACCCGGATAAGAGTGACGGTAACCGCTGCACGCAGGCCATATAAGAGCAGTGTTATGAGGGTGACAATATTTGCGAGACCAAGGCGCAACCAGGGGACGGGTGACGGGAACATGCTCTCGAACCCGTGAAGAGCAAGGGCGTATGCGGAGAGCAGCGCTATCTGGTACCTATTCGGTGACTGCATCAGGCTCAGAACTCCTTTTTCCGTTCTTACCGACGGTGATGAGAACCTTGTTCGGTAGGCATGCGATAACGCCATGTTCAACCCAACCCTGCTGTATGCACAGCTTATTCTGACACGGGGATTCAACTACCCGCACCCGGTGATTTCTTATTTCGACAAGCGTTGTCCCCTGAGGTCCCTGGACAGGGACCGTCTTCTCTTCATCTAAAGGCAATACGTATTCAAGGTTGCCGTCGACATCTATTTCCACAGAGTTGCCGCCAGGAATCAGTGATCTGACAAAAATCAAACCGAGCAATGAGAGAAGAATCAGGATGGAGAAAAGAACCCTGTCAGCAACCGTGGTGAATTTAAGGATTTCTCTGAAATTCAATTTTCCCTCTCAATCCGGGAGTGATGCGCACTTTTCCTTGATTGTCGACGATGACGCCTCCGTATCCTGACGTTTCCAGGATACGGAGCCCCTTCTCGGGACCGAGAATAAAGATTCCGGTTGAGAAAGAGTCGGCAAGATACCCCTCAGGAGCTATTACCGTAACACTCCGGCACATGCCGGCAGGACGTCCGGTCATCGGGGACAGAACATGATGATACCGTATGCCATCACTGATGAAAAAACGTTCATAGTCTCCGGAAGTGGATACGGCTGCATCGGTAAGTTCCATGGTAGCCATGATATCGTCCTCCGTGCCCGTTGCTCTGGAATTCCGTATTCCGATCTTCCACGGCCTCCCGTCAGGTTTCAGACCAAATGCCCTGATATCCCCTGCTATGGCGACTATCCCTGACGATATGCCATGATGTTTCAGCACATCAGTTGCCCTGTCAGCAGCATACCCTTTTGAGATGCCACCCGGATCGATCATCATGCCCGGTTTCCGCAGATATACCGTGGAGTCATTTTTATTTATGACAACATTCCGGTAGTTCACAAGGGGAAGCGTTTTCCTCAGGGCGTCATATTCAGGTTTTTGCTTCGTGTGAAAATCGTAGAGCAGCGTCACAGGCCCTATGGTTATATCAAAAGCCCCCTCAGTTTTTTCAGAGACAGACAGCGCCTTGCCGATTAAAGACAATATGTCAGGAGAGACCTTTACATCGGAGACGCCGGCTGATTTGTTTATAGAGGTTATCTCGCTTTCAGGAGAATAGAAATCAGCGCGTTTCTCTATATCACCAATCGTAAGAAACGCATCTTCTATTGCATCCTCAGCTGTACGCTCTGAACTTGCAACAACCGTTATTGTGACTATAGTGTTCATCAGCATCCTGCTCTTGCGGTAGATGCGGTCGTTTTTGGAAGAGCAGGCGGGAACTGTGAACAGGAGAAAAGATAGCGCTAAGGATACAAGGAAGCATATAATTATTTTCACGTTATATTCTCTCTGTATCGGGTGTTGAAGGATGCGCCATGATTCCAATCTGTTCCTTTCCTTATCGGGAGAGGGGATGCCGGAGTAGAATCTCTATGCCCCCGCCACTTTTATCCGTTCTGTCTGCAATAATTTCTTTTTTAAAAACATACCGGTGTAGGAAGCGGGATTTGCACAGATTTCCTCAGGAGTTCCGCTTGCAACGACGATACCGCCGTCGTCCCCGCCTTCGGGACCGAGGTCGATGATATAATCAGCTGATTTTATTACTTCCAGATTATGTTCGATAATGAGAACGGTATTCCCTGCATCGATAAGACAATTGAGAACGTTCAGCAGTCTCTGTATATCGGAAAAATGAAGCCCTGTCGTGGGCTCGTCAAGGAGATAGAGCGTATGTCCTTTTGAACTTTTACCCAATTCCCGCGATAGCCTTACCCTTT
>JAKLQR010000066.1 GCA_022013235.1 Thermodesulfovibrionales bacterium
CCGCCAGGGGAGAGGGGATTTACTAAAGTCTGTCCATAAAATACCATTCTGATAAAAATTCGTCATTCTCGCGAAGGCGGGAATCCAGTATTTTCATCCCGAAAGCTTTCGGGACTGGATCCCCCGGTCAAGCCGGAGGATGACAAACCCTGCGTTTGTGGACAGACACTCACTAATCACCCCTCCCTTGAGGGGAGGGGATAAAGGGGAGGGTGTGAAAAAATGTATCCTTAGTTATAGCTGTCTTAGTAATTCACAATTCACTTGCCTCATCGATGAGCATCACCGGTATCCCTTCCCGAACCGGATAGAGCAGCCTGCACCTGTCGCATACCAGCCCTTGTCCCTCGAAGAAAGAAGACTTCTCCACCAACAGGAGAACACCCTTGCACTTCGGACATGCCAGTATTTCGAGTAACTCTTTACTGATCGTCATAGCATTCTAAAAGTATCAGAAATATCTTAAAGCGTCAAGGGCGACTGACAGCTCTTTCAGCTATTTCGATGCATTCATCTGTTCGTTGAGATTGCAATCAATAATTGCTATGATAAGGCATAAGGTAAGAAAGGAAAGGAAGCGCAACTCCATGTCTGTTAAAGAACGCTGGAAGGGAACAACCCCCATACACTATGCTCCATCGGATGTGAAAGTTTTACTGGAGAATCTCCTGAAATCGGATGAACGTATAAAGATCGCGTATATTTTTGGCTCAAGAGTAAAAAAAGATAATCCTTTATCAGATATCGACATAGCAATCTATACATCAAAAGCTTTTTTATGGCAGGATTATTACCTGCTTTATGGAGAATGCTCGAAAATGCTTCATTCCGACAGATTAGATCTGGTATGGCTGAACAAGACAGAACCAATCCTGAGTTTTATGGTTATCAAAACCGGCAAAGTAATGTTTTTCCGTGATGAGGAGATACTGAACGATTTTGAAGTCAAAGCAAAGAAGAGCTTTTATGATTATCAGCTCTATTTAAAAAAGAGAGAGAAGGAGAGAGGGATTGGTCTATAGCAGGGAGAGTCTTGTTAAACGTATTGAAAAATTGAAGGAATACAGATATGACCTCAGGGAAATGAAGGATATTACACTGGAGTACTATCTTAAGGATAAAAAAACAAAATATTCTATTGAACGCCTGCTTTTCCTAATATCCGAAAATATCCTTGATTTTCTTGACCATATGCTCTCTGCACGATTTGAGATTATCAGCGAAAGCTATGAAGATATCCTCGAGAATGCTTATAAAAAATCACTGCTGAATGATCCTTTATATTTAAAAATGAAAGGTCTCGGAGGCTTCAGGAATATCCTTGCCCATGAATATATGCGTCTTTCTGATGAAGAGGTATTCAGAAATTTCAGGAAGATGCTGGGAATGATAGACGAGATAATCCAAAGCCTTGAGGCAAAACTATAAACTGCCGGAATTCTCTGACTAAAAAATCCACGACGTAGTCCTAAGTTTGTCCATAATGAAATTTGACCAACTCTCTCCCGTTTCTGTGTAAGCCGTTACATAGGTTTGTAAGCACAGTTATTGTTTTAACTGTTGCTTAAATAAAATAATTAATAAAATCAGGTAGTTAAAAAATAAAAACTGGTATGGGAATTGCTCTCTTCTTATGTGACCCGTTTAATGACTCAGGAGACTTGAGCAAAGCATCACTGGAGGCGAATATGTTAAAAAGACCCCGTTTTATCGCAAAAATTTTCCTCATAGCAGCATTCTTTTTTATTTTTACCGTCCCTGTTCCGGCTGCCATGAGCGATTACTGTATCATCCCTCCTTATGTTGTGACTGACCTAAAACCGAATGTCCTTCTCTTTATGGATAATTCAGCGAGTATGTACGACCTGGAATATCCTGATGAAGGCACAACGACAAGAGAGCCGGCTTATTGCTATGATGAGACATACAAAAGCACTAAGAAATATTACGGGTATTTTGACCAGAATACCAATTACGAATATGACCTAATCAATAATAACTTCAAAGTTACCGCATTAGGCCTCGCAGGATGTACCAAGGTAATACCAAACACACTCTGCATCGGTCTCAACATGGCTACAGTGCCACCTACGCTTACCGACTTCAGGGCAAAAGGGAATTACCTTAACTGGCTGGTGACCTCGAAGTTTGACGCCCAGAAAGGAGTGCTGACCGGAGGTAAGTATTGTGACAAGGTCTGCTCTAACTCGGATATAACCTGCTGCACACAAATTGCTGATTGTCCTGCCGGGGCCGGGGTCACATGCAACAATGTCGATAACTTT
Organism: Thermodesulfovibrionales bacterium; assembly: GCA_022013235.1. Lineage (GTDB taxonomy): Bacteria > Nitrospirota > Thermodesulfovibrionia > Thermodesulfovibrionales > SM23-35 > JAKLQR01. Next base: position 2,286 of record JAKLQR010000066.1, read on the forward strand.
TTGCAGGCAGAATCCAGAGGGTGTGTAGGCAGGAAGTTCATCAAGGAACCGATCACTGCAGATTTTATAGACTATACCCCTCCCGCTGCTGACCCGAATATCTCTCTGGGGATTACCTTCGGCGTCAGGGGTCCTATGAATGACCTTAACTCCACAGCGGCTTCTACGGGAGGCCAGACATATATTGATCTTTTTGTCGGCAATTATTTACAGGGAGAATGTCAAGCTGCCATCGATGCTTTTGTGGAAGGTCATGATCCTGCGAGCATCAAGAAGGCGGTTGATGATTGCCTGTCCGCCACAGTTTCACCTGCGGCATATTGTCAAAATGAACCATTGTTTCCGCCTCCTCTGGGCGGTTGCACCAAAGATTCGAATTGTATTAAAGCTGCTGGAAAGTGTGAAGGCAACCCAAAGAAATGTACACTTGGCAATCCGGCCTTAATAGGCACAGGATGTCAAAAGAATGCAGACTGTAACTGGGACGTCGGGCCTTGCATAACCGGTACGGCAACAACTGTGAGCAAAACGAAAGTCGTGTTTAATCAGACCATACAGGCATGCTGGGCTTTAACTCGGGGCACTCCAATCAGTACTGATGAAGCGAACACTGTAAAAAATCAATGTACTGATCTTTATGATGAAAACTTCATCTGTATCGGCGGCGCAAAAGATGGCAAGGTATGCGCAATTCCGGCTGACTGCCCGGGTGGTTTATGCAGTTCTGGCCCTACCGTAATAAGACCGGGCAATCCCGCTTATCTTTGCAGCACCGCATATGCAGGCGCATGCTATACCGGCAGCGCTCCTGCCTGGGCGAGCAGTTGGGTGAGTGATGCTTGCATTATTGCAGCGCATACGGCATTTTGTGGCGCTCTCGACATCCCGCCGGTAATCGACCCGACCGATGACCCGTCTGTTACTCAGGAATTCATTAACCTCCCAGCGATCATCAGTGATATCGGTGTAGAAGCACAGCTCGGACAGCCTATCAAGTCGCTTGCAGTAAAAGTACGATATGACAGCTTTTGTGCTGTCGCAACCGCTGTGCCATGTGTAACGGATGCTGATTGTTCGACGGGAGATTATTGCAAACCCTATGGCATACTTCAGGAGTTTGACGGGCAGGTCCGTTTCGGGATGATTGCCTTTAATTACAATGGTTCCGCAGCTGAATGTAATAACCTCACCTCTTTTAAATGTCCAAGAATTTGCGAAAAAACCACTTCTCTCATGTGTAATACAACCGTAGGAATGCCCAGTATTGATTGCCCTGTTGATAATCCTGCAACAGGTGTAAGGGAATTATGCATTGCAACAATCAAAGATAACACTAATAAGGATGCCGCACAGATTCGGACATATATTAAAAGTATTTGTTCAATAAGCGGTGCTCTCTGCAACCTTGATTCCGAATGTCCTGATGGTGAAGTATGCAGGCCTGATGTTGGGAACCATACCTCAGGGCTTATCCGCGAGATTGATAAGATACGGGCAACGACATGGACTCCCTATGCTGAAGCCTTCTTTGATGCGGTTGCCTACTTTACCCAACAAACCGCCTCAGGTGCTGTTCCTTATAGGTTATATACCACGGATTTCAGGGTGCCGTCTGATGTCCCAAGTGAGCCCAATCCTATTCAGGGGATATGCCAGGACAATAATATAGTCTTCATCTCTGACGGCATGTCCACAACCGATCAGAATACCGCTGTGATGACTTTTGTCAATGCAAACAATATCACTGGAGGGCAGATAACAACAGCGCCCTCTGCTTCCTGGGATGTTGCACCGAGGTTTTTCGGAAGCAAGAACCTCGACGATCTTGCCTATTACGGACAGAATGCAGCTCTTTCGAATCCTGTCTCTGCAACAAAAAAGAGCAGGCCGATTATGACATCTGTTCTGTACTCAGGATCGGAATGCGATGTGAAGGCGGCTGATGGGATAACGTGCACGACAACTGATGAAGCAGTGCCTGAAAAATTGATGCAGCTGACTGCATACCATGGCGGCGGGATATACAGACTTGTCCATAACCCTGATCAATTCAAAGCAGCCCTTTATGACATACTTCAGTCGTTACTCAAAAGGGCATCGGCAGGCGCTGCAGCGTCAGTTCTTGCCTCTGGTGAAGGCTCCGGTGCGAATATAGTACAGGCAGTCTTCTACCCCAAGCGAAAGTTTTCCCTGAATACCGCCGCCGGCACCAGCATATCGAGCGAGATACGATGGACTGGGAGGCTTGGCAATTTCTGGTACTATGTCGATCCCTTATTTAAGGGCAGTTCGATTTATGAAGATAATGCAAGTGCGAAAGTTCTTAACCTGACGAATGACAACAAAATAACATTCTACTACGATCCCGATTTGGAACAGACGATGGCAGAACGCGCCTATGACTCCAATAATGATGGTGTGCCTGATACAGCATTGACGCCGATTCCCTTTGAACGATTAAATACTTTGTGGGAAGCAGGCCTTGTGTTATTTAAGAGGGATCTTGGTGTTACTCCAAGGCAGATTTATACGACGACGAATGGCACCAGCTTGCTGGCCGGTGATTTTTCGATTGGCAATGCTGCGACATTGTGCCCATTCCTGTCGCCACCCGATTATGATGGAGATGCCAGTGTGGCCTGTGACGCCGATGATGCCAATAAACTTATCAGGTACGTCCACGGCGAGGATTTTACCGGTCTGCGGTCAAGAACCGTTCCGATTGATCTGAACGGAAACGGGACGTTGGACGCAGGGGAGCAGAGAGTCTGGAAACTCGGTGATATCCTGAATTCAACTCCCAGAATCGCTTCCTGGCTGCCTCAGAATACTTATCATGATGTATACAGAGACACCTCTTACCTGAATATAATCAACTCTGCAGGGTATAAGAGCAAGAACATGGTATATGCAGGCGGCAATGACGGCATGCTCCATGCTTTTAGGCTCGGTTCATTGGAGCTGGGCTGGGCAGGACAGGCTGAGTTTGAAAAAGCCAGGATACTCCCGCTCGCGGGAACAGACTTCGGGAAGGAAATATGGGCATTCATACCAAAGAATGTTCTCCCCTATCTCAAATACATTCCAGAAATGACTTACTGTCATATATCACTACTGTCCGGTTATCGATTTTAAGGAATCAGATAACCTATTGAAGTATAACAAATAAATGAACAAAACAATATTTTTCGATTTGAAAAAATGTAAGAAA
>JAKLQR010000067.1 GCA_022013235.1 Thermodesulfovibrionales bacterium
AAAAGACCTTTTGATAAAAGCCATGCAAAGGGCGAATGGCGTGGCTACCAAGGCTGCAAAACTCCTCGGGATGAGTTATAAGACATTCTGGTACCGGTGGGAGAAGTTCAAGCTTAGTTCCCCAAAAAAGGATATCCTTCCCTAAAAGGGGATATCACACCCCCCCCAGGCTTATTCTATGCGGATTTCTTCCATGGCATAGCTTTTGCTTTATTTATCGTTCTGAGGTCAGAGAGAAAAAACATTACAGACTTTATCCTAAAATGAAAGGAGGTGATTCTGATGAAGAAGACAATAGCGATTCTTGTTGCAGCACTCTTCGTATTCGCTCTTGCGTCAGTATCTTTTGCAGTAGATGCGAAGAAGGCAACGCCGGCTCCTGCGCCTATGGTGGAGAAAAAGGAAGCTCCGGCAGCAGCAGCTGAGATGAAAAAGGCTCCGGCAAAGGTAAAACAGGTAACCGGTGAGGTCAAGGCAGTTGATACAAAGGCAATGACCCTTACCGTTACGAAGAAGATGAAAACCAAGGCCGAAGATACTATGGTCACGGTGAATGACAAAACCAAGATAATGATGGGCAAGGACAAAAAACTCCTTGCAGACCTCAAGGTTGGTGATAAGGTTACTGTCAAATACTCCGATGCCGATGGTAAGATGGTAGCTAAGAGTATAGCCATTAAGACAGAAGAGAAGAAGGCTGAGGCAGCGACAAAACCGATGGAGAGACCGACAGGAAAGGAATAATTCTTTTTCTGTACCTGTACAATTTAGGAATAGGGCGCTTACGATTGTGAGCGCCCTATTGTTTGATCCTCGATTTGACCTTTTCCACGGTATCCTGAACACGGCATTGGTAGAAATCGTGTATCTTCCTGACCGTTTCAGGGTATGCTTCTATAATCTCTTGGAGGAGAAATTTGTCTATCTCTCTCACCTCGACATCATACAGGGCAATAACAGACGCTGTCCTGGGCCTTCCTGTCAGGAAGGCCACTTCTCCGAATACGTCGCCGGGGGAGAGAATGGCGAGTTCGATCTCTTTCCCGAGAATATGGGTAACAACTCTCGCCTGGCCCGATTGAATAATATAAATTGAATCTCCTGAATCCCCCTCTTCGATTATCGTCTGCCCTGCAGGATACATCTGAAGCGTGATATTCCCGATAAGGCGCTGTGCTTCCCCTCTCGGAAGGGGTGAAAACAGAGAGGGCAGATCACAGGTAATGTCCTCCTCACTTCCGGACCTTCGGGCCGCTTCAGGTGTCTTTTCAGTGTGTGCTGTCTTCTCTATAAAATCCCCGGCTGGTGGTGAAGGGCTGACTTCAATTTCTTGTTCAGGTTTGTCCGGCAGTTCAAGAGGATGCGGTGTTTCCATGCCGGGCTGTTCTTCACCCGCTCCTGATTCTCCTTCCTCTTCCAGACCGAGAGGCATGCCTGTTTCCACTTCCTGTTTCTCTTCGAATGACTCTTTGATAATCTGCGCTCCAAGACCGGGGGTGACAGATTTCGCAGCTTTTGCGCTTTCCAGTTCGATCATCAGTTCCTTGGATAATTTCAGCGCTTCATCGTTTTCCGGGTCAAGTCGGAGAATTATTTTATACAGGGCGAGTGCCTTCTGGATGAAACCCTTGTTTTTCAGCAGCCATGCCGACTGGTGATAGGAAGCGATTGCATGGGGACTTTTGCCCATTCTCTGATAGATATCCCCGAGTTTGAGATGTACCTGCGGGTTGTTTCTTTCAAGGATAGAGAGGTGTTCCAGGGCTCCCTTTGCTCCGGCCCAGTCCTCCTGCCTGACAGAACCGAAATACATCTCCCAGTAGTTTTTGCCCATCGCCTTCTCCCGATATCTCCGGATTGCTTGTCCTGGAGCGATCTCTCTCCGGAATCCTCAATTTTATGCTCCAGGCTTTTGGATATAGTATATAATATATCATTAAAAAACAGGAGGTTCTTCTTGAAGAAAAAGGTCTCTGTCGAACCGGCTTACCGTATCAGGCATCTCCCCCCATATCTTTTTGCAGAGATAGACAGAATGAAGCAGAAAGAAAATAAAAAAGGGACTGACCTCATTGACCTCAGCATCGGGGACCCTGATATCCCCACCCCGAAGCATATTGTGAAAGCGATGAAAAGGGCTGTTGAAAACCCGGAACACCACCGCTATCCTTCATATGAAGGGATGCTGCCTTACAGGGAAGCGGTAGCGCGATGGTATAAAAAGAGATTTGACGTAGTGCTTTCCCCGGAGAATGAGGTGCTTTCCTTAATCGGCTCAAAGGAGGGAATAGGGCATATACCATTGGCGTTTGTGAATCCCGGAGATATTGTGCTGGTCCCCTCTCCAGGCTATCCTGTATATGCTGTAGGTACACTCTTTGCCGGGGGAAAGAGCCATTTCATGCCGCTTCTGGAGAAGAACGGTTTCTTGCCTGATCTGGAGAAAATACCCGTGGCAGTACTCAAAAAAGCGAAACTCATGTTCATCAATTATCCCAACAATCCGACATCTGCAGGCGCTGATGCGAAATTCTTCAGAAACGTGATCAGATTGGCCCGCCAGTACAATATTATCGTATGTCACGACGCCTCATATACAGAGATATTTTACGAGAAGAGACCTTTGAGCTTCATGGAAATTCCCGGTGCGAGGGATGTCGGCATCGAGTTCCATTCCCTTTCCAAGACATATAATATGACGGGGTGGAGAATTGGCTATGCGGTCGGCAATAAGCACATCCTTGCAGGTCTCGGGAAGATAAAGACGAACATTGATTCAGGAGTTTTCCAGGCGGTTCAGGAAGCGGCGATAACCGCCCTTGATACCGACGACCGGGTCCTTTCAACTATAAGAAAGACATATCGGGAAAGGCGGGATACACTCTGTGAAGGATTAACGAAACTCGGCTTGAGCCTGAGAAAACCGGATGCCACCTTCTATATCTGGGCAAGGGTTCCGTCAAGGTTCAATTCCATGAGTTTTGTTGCACACATACTGAACAAAGCAGGGGTGCTTACTACACCCGGCAACGGGTTCGGATCTGCGGGGGAGGGGTATGTACGGTTTGCATTGACAGCGCCTGTTCACAGGATACACGAAGCAGTGGAAAGGATCGGGAAGAGCCTTTCCTATTGACAGAAACAGTCCCGATGAGATAGATTGAGACAGATGCCGTATCAGTGCGGGCAGTCCCGGAATACCCATGATACATGCGGGATAAGATCATACAATTGATATACTACATGATTGCTTCTTTTGACCCCTACCCGTTATGATAAAGCACATCTCCAAACCCTGAGAGAGGGAATTTTTAAAAGAATATCGGGGGGGCAGTTGTACACTGCGTATATCGGCATTGGCTCTAATCTTGGCGACAGGAAGAAAAACTGTGAATGCGCGATAGAGCTTCTGCAGCAACAGGGAGTTTCTGTCAGGCAACGCTCTTCCCTCCGCGAGACTCAACCCTGGGGCAACAAAAACCAGCCGTTGTTCCTGAACATGGCAATTGAGGTCGAAACGGACTGTACGCCCCGGGAACTGCTCGCAATACTCAAGGAAATTGAAACCAGGGTCGGGAGAAAGAAGACCTCTCCATGGGGTCCCCGTATCATTGATCTCGATATCCTTATTTATAATGCAATGGTGATTAAGAGCAGGGAACTCACCATTCCGCATCCCTTCATGCATGAGCGGGATTTTGTGCTGCAGCCCCTGGACGAGATTGCTCCTGAACTTGTGCATCCCGTATTGAAAAAAAATATGAGAGAACTTCTCAAGTCATGTGCAGAGGAGCGTTAAGGGGAAATGGAAAGAGAGAACATTGAGAGTTTATCCCTCCTGCAGACCCATCTGTCGAGATTGACAGGACTTCCCCTCTCCCTCCACAGAGCTGACGGGACAGTCATCCTGCCGCCGGTCAGAGAAGACAAGTTCCTCGCAACCATTCAGTCTTCACCCAAAGGCAGTGAAAGCTACCAGGACTTTATCCAGAAGCAAATCAGGCTGGTGGCGCAAAGAGACGATGTGTCCATGATCCAGGGGCCGGCGGGTGAATACCATTGTTTTATCCCTGTGTCTTTTAATAATACGGTGTATATTATTGCGGGCGGCGGCGTATACCTTTCTCGGGGAGATTTCGAGAATTTTTACAGGAAACAAGGGTATGCATTCGGCCTGAACCCCCAGCACCTGAAGTCCTGGTATCCTGTGATCATCCAGAAAGACCTGGCCGATCTCCAGGAGACTATACGGTTCATCCGTTCCCTCTTCAGTCTTGTCCTGAAAGGGAACTTTCAGAACAGTCTTACAGAAAAACGGTATAAACTGATGAAAGTTTTCATCGGCCTCCTATCCGATCTCAAGTTGGATAAGCAGAGCGACGAAGTGTATGACGTGGTGATCGACGTCATGCTTTTCCTCTTCCAGGTGGACAGCATATCGATTATGGTGAAAGAGAACGGCCATTTTATTCCGAAAAGGAGCGGCGGAAGATTCCGGGATTCCCTGCAGTCCCTGAAATTGCCATTCGCCGGGATTGTATCCGAGGTGCTCGAAAAGCAGTGCCCCATCTTTTCTGAATCTGCCATGGAATTCCTGCGTCTGAAGATGAGTGAAGAGATAACATCGGTCCACCTCTTTCCGATTCTCTCGGAGAATGCAGTGCAGGGCCTTCTCTGTATTTACAATTCATCCATTGATCAGGAGAATGCGGATATCGTCTCGGAGATATGCCGGATAGTAGGGTTTGTCTTCAGGATAATAGAATTGCAGGGTACTTTTTCGCGGTATATGCAGGAAATGGACATCCTGAACACCGCTGCAGAGAAGATAACGCCTATGAAGGAGCCGGACGTTCTCTATGAGGCTATCCTTGAAACTTCTGTGCATCTTGCCGCAGCGGAGAAGGGATCTCTCATGCTGATAGACAGCGATGAATCATATCTTACCATCAAGGCTGCGCGGGGCATACACAGAAGACTGCTCGGCGAAATCAAGATCAGGGAAGGGGAGGGTATCGCAGGAAGGGTTTTCAGAGAAGGGATACCGCTCATTGTTGAAGATATTGAGAAGGATGAGGGCGTCTTTACAAAAAGGAAACCGAAGTATAAGACAGGTTCTTTTATCAGCATCCCCCTCAAGATCGGCGACCAGACGATAGGGGTGCTGAACATATCCGATAAAATAAGCGGCGAGGTGTTTTCAAAGGACGATCTGATACTGCTCCGTTCTTTTGCATCATATGCAACGATAGCGCTCGAGCGCTCGAACTATTACTCCCTCGTAGGACGCCTGAGGGAATTATCCATCACCGATTCACTCACTGGTCTCTTTAACCGGCGTTATTTTGAAGACAGGTTTTTTGAAGAACTCCAGCGGTCTAAACGCCATGGACTTTCTTTTTCTCTTGCCATGATAGATGTCGACGATTTCAAGCTTTTCAATGACACGGAAGGGCATCTTGCAGGCGACGAGATTCTCAAATCCGTGGCCTATGGCGCAAAAGAATGCCTGCGGGTTATCGATGTGTTTGCCCGTTTCGGCGGCGAGGAGTTTGTCGTGATTATGCCGCAGACAACCAGAGAAGAAGCATTCATGGTTGCAGAGAGGATCAGAATATGGTTCAAGGAACGCATCCTCCCCACATGGAATACCTATCCGAGGGAGCATCTGACCGTCAGCATCGGGATTGCCACCTTCCCGTATGACGGAGAGGACAGAAAAGAACTGCTCAGGAACGCCGATAAGGCGCTGTACCGCGCAAAGATGGAGGGGAAAGACAAGGTTGTGCTCTGGACTGACTGAGCAGTTTTTGTATCAGGCCTTTTTTACCCAATCTCCAAAATTTCTCAATATCCGGAGACCGGTCTCCTGACTTTTTTCAGGATGGAACTGAGTCGCAACGATGTTCTCTTTCCAAATCATCGAGGTGAAGCTGATGCCGTACTCTGTCATACCCGCTGTTACCGCAGGGTCCGCAGGCGCGACAAAATATGAGTGCACGAAATAGACATATGAGTTGTCGGGTATGTCCTCAAAAATAGGGGGCCTTTTCAGGAGGCTTACCGTATTCCACCCCATATGCGGCACCTTGAGGTCGATCCGGAACCTCACGACCTTCCCGGGCAGAATATCAAGTCCCTTATAGTTGCCGAATTCTTCGGACTCGGTAAACAGAAGCTGGAGGCCGAGGCATATCCCCAGATACGGCTTGCCGCTTGCTATAGATTTTGCGATTGGTTCGATCAGAGACAGGGCGTCGAGGTTCCTCATGCAGTCCCTGAATGCGCCGACACCCGGGAGCACCACTGCCTGGGCGTTCTCTATAGATTTGGCATCAGAGACGACACGGGCGTCGACCCCGACTTTCTGGAAGCCTTTTTCGACGCTCCTGAGGTTGCCCATGCCGTAATCAACAATCGCAATCATAAAGTTTTATTATACAGCAACAGCGCAAGTCGGGTGGGAGACAATCTCAGGGAACTGACATTTTCTCTGTCATAGTGGCACAATGAACGGGGGCAGGTCCTCACCTCAGGTTTTTTTTATTTTCAATCATCAGAATTGTGATATATTTATGTCATAAATCCGAAAATTGCCGGGCCGTATTATTGTTCTTGGACAAGAGAGAAATATAAGGAGGCAAGACTATGAACAAGGTAAAGAACAGCTGTTTTTTTAGTCTTATCTGTCTCATTGTTTTGGGAATATTCTCTTCAGCACAGGCGGAATCAGAATTTCAGGATATGCCATATTTTTCCGGAATGCCAAGTTATGATATCTGGAGTGCTGATGACACGGAGTTCGATGAGCACAAGTTTTGCGATGGGAAGAAACCTTTCACAGTAGAAGGCAAATTGTGGAAACGGGAATACGGCTTGAAGAATGAAGGGAAGGAGGCAAGTGGACTCCAGATAATCCGCAATTACTCAAATGCTATCAAGACCATGGGTGGAACAATCCTCATTGAGGGGACCAGAGAAGCGATAGAGGCGGTCTGCCCAGGTGGGGAAGGGTATGCCCGCCAGGTCAACGGAAGAGTTGCCAAAGGCGGCAAAGAACTCTGGATTGAAGTCGGCTACCATGAATATAACGGCACTTATGTGATAACAGTTCTCGAGAAAGAGGCCATGAAACAGGACGTCACCGCAAGTGACATGTTCGATGCTCTCAACCTTGATGGGCATATCGCTCTCTACATCAACTTTGATACCGGCAAGTCTGCTATTAAACCTGAATCCAGACCGATAATTAACCAGATCGTCGAAATGCTAAAGTCAAACTCAGATCTAAAGATAAGTGTAGAAGGCCACACAGACGATGCGGGCAATCCGAAATCTAACAAGACACTGTCTGATGATCGGGCGAAAGCTGTTGTGACAGAAATCGTTGCCCAAGGTATTGATTCGAAACGGCTGAGTGCAGCCGGGTACGGCCAGGACAAACCCATTGCTGACAATAAGACCGAAGAAGGCAGAGCGAAGAACCGCAGGGTCGAACTGGTAAAAAAATAATCAAGCCGGTTTTATTATTACAAGGAAACACTGCATAACGAGATACTTATTTGGAACAGAGTATGCTATGAATCATGTGGGTAAGGATATACTTCAGCTTTACTGCAAGGTTTTTCATTGAAAAAGAAGGCGGGGCTTGCCCCGCCTTCTTTTTTGTTTATCCCAGAATCGCCTTCAGGTCTTCGTCCGGTGTCGTTATCGGTTTGATGCCAAAGTTTTCCACCAGGACATCAAGGACATTCGGAGAGACGAACGCAGGAAGAGACGGACCGAGTCTTATATCCTTGATGCTGAGGAAGAGAAGCGTTGTAAGGATTGCAACCGCCTTTTGTTCGTACCAGGAAATTACCATAGAGAGAGGCAGGTCGTTCACACTCACCCCGAATGCTTTTGCAAGCGCACCGGCAATCTGTATCGCCGAATAGGCGTCGTTGCACTGCCCGACATCAAGGAGACGGGGTATGCCGCCGATATCCCCGAGTTCCTTGTCGAAGAACCTGAACTTTCCGCATGCAAGGGTGAGGACAATGCAGTCTTTCGGGACCTTCTCCACAAACTCCGTATAATAATTTCTCCCGGGCTTTGCCCCGTCACAGCCTGCCACGAGAAAGAAATGCCGGATCTGTTTGTTCTTTACCGCTTCGATGACTTTGTCTGCAACTCCCAGCACCGTATTCCGCGCGAAGCCGACCATAACCGTTTTCCCGGCAGCATCTTCCGTGAATCCCGGCAGGGAGAGCGCATTTTCTATCGCCGGAGTAAAATTCTTATCACCGATATGGTTGACTCCCGGCCATCCGACAAGGCCGGTTGTGAAGATGTTGTCTTTGTAAGTGTCGCGGGGCCTCTGAATACAATTGGTCGTCATGACAATCGCGCCGGGAAACGTATCGAATTCCTTCCGCTGGTTCTGCCAGGCCGTACCGTAATGACCGTAAAGATGTGAATATTTTTTCAGTCCCGGATAGCCATGGGCAGGAAGCATTTCTCCGTGTGTATAGACAGAAATGCCTTTGCCCTCAGTCTGTTTGAGGATCTCTTCGAGGTCTCTGAGGTCATGGCCTGACACGAGAATCGCTTTCCCTTTTTTCACTCCAAGCGGCACGCCGGTAGGGACAGGATGGCCATAGGTTCCGGTATTTCCTGCATCGAGGAGTTCCAT
>JAKLQR010000068.1 GCA_022013235.1 Thermodesulfovibrionales bacterium
TCATTAATGATTGCAAGAAAATTATTATGATTTGATATCCAAATTGAATGTTATTAGACAACAAAACAAAAAAAGAAGATAAAGAGTACTCGACTGTATATGACTTCTTGCGTAACTATATCGAGCAAGGGAAGGTCGATATAGTTACCGGATATTTTTCTATCAGCGCACTTGCCAGAATTAAAGATGAGATCAATGATCCTGAAAGATTTCGTATGGTGCTGGGCAATTTACTTAAAGAGGATAATCAGCAGGATAAGGTTCTCAATCTTCTAAGCGACTCATTAAGCATTAGTCAGGTGCTCAATCTTAATCAATCGGCAAAAACGGCAATTGATTTTCTAAGGCAGGAAAAAGTACAGGTCAAAACCATTCAACGAAGATTTTGTCATGCTAAGACCTTTATGTACCATGATCAGGACACCCGGAAGAATTTCCATATTATCGGGAGTTCCAACTTAACCGATGCAGGGTTGGGTATTAGGGAGTCGGGTAATATCGAATTAAATTCAGCAAGCACAGGGAATGACAACGATTTTAAGGAATTAAAGGAATGGTTCAGGGATCTGTGGAATAGCAAGGACGCATTGGAAGAAATTGAATTGCAGGATAAGTCTAAGTTAAGGGTGAAAGAACATATCATAAAACTTATTCAAAACCTCTATAGAAAATACACTCCGTATGAACTCTATTACAAGGTGCTTTATGAACTCTTTAGGGAGGACTTGCTCTCACTTTCTCTTGATCCTGAATTTAAAAAAGAGATAAGCCACTTAGAAGATACCGTTCTATACAAAATCCTTTATTCCTTCCAGCAAAAAGGAGTAATCAGCCTTATCAAAATTCTTCAGAGGAATAACGGAGCTATTCTCGCGGATGCAGTGGGCTTAGGGAAAACATGGACTGCACTGGCTGTTATGAAGTATTTTGAAATGAAAGGCTACAGGGTACTCCTGTTCTGCCCAAAGAAACTGGACGCTAACTGGAGACAATATCTCGAAGGACATCGCTCAAAATTTGAGAGAGACAGATTGAAGTATACGATTCGTTATCATACTGATTTGCAGGATGACAGGTTAGAAACATACGAGGATGGTTACAAGTTAAATGCATTTTTTCAGGGTAATCCCAAAATGTTGATAGTAATTGATGAGAGCCATAACATGCGAAACGATAAGTCCTCCCGCTATAAATTTCTGGTTGATAACATTTTAAGAAAAAACAAAGATGTAAAGGTATTACAGCTTTCAGCTACACCGGTAAACAACAAACTGATTGATGTAAGAAACCAGTTTAAACTGATCGTGAAAGGGCATGACAGCGGGTTTCAAGAAACATCTCTGGAGATAGGCAGTTTAGAGAGCATATTCCGGACAGCACAAAAAGATTTTAAATTATGGCAGCAGACAGAGAATAGAAAAATAAGCGACTTTATTCAAAAGCTGCCGCAGAAATTTTTTTCTCTTACTGATGCGCTGATTGTTGCCAGAACCAGGAAGCTGATTGAAAGCGAATTCGGCGGTTTGTCCTTCCCAAAAAAAGAAGACCCTGAGAACGAATATATCAATCCTGAAAACATCGGCAACTTAAAAAGTTTTGAGGAATTACTGAAATCAATTGAATCCATTAACCTCATTGCGTATATGCCTCACAAATATATAGCAAAAATAACTCCAGAGAGCGTGCTGAAAGACGAGGTCCAGCGTGAGGGCTTTCTGGTCAAGATGATGTACATTCTTTTAATGAAGCGCCTTGAATCAAGTTGGTTTTCATTAAAAAATACCGTGAACAACATTTATGACCATCACACGAACGCCTTGCAGAAGGTTAACAATTTCATAAATGAAAAAGAAGATACAGTTCTTGAGGATGAGATATCAAAGCAGAATGATTTTGAAGATGACCTTGAGGAAACCTCTGCTGAGTTTGCCGGCACTGACGATGAAACAGAACAGGCCGGTGAGTTTACTCTTGGAAAAAAGAACCCCATTAAACTATCGAACATGCGAAACATTGATATGTTTAAAAGGCATTTGGAAGACGATATCATAAATCTGGAAAAACTCAAAGCAAATCTTGCAATATTCGAGAGTGATCTGGAAGAGAAGAAAGTTAAAGATATTAAATTAGAGAGATTGATTGAGCATATTGAGAAAAAAAGAAGAGAACGCGAAAACCAAAAGGTAGTTGTCTTCACTGTATTCAAAGATACAGCAAAATATTTATACGATCAATTAAAGAAAAGAGGGTATACGGGAATAGCTTGCGTATCAGGGTCTGTCTCGGAAACTGATGACGGGTATAGCGGGAAAAAGTTTGAGGAAATATTAGAGCGTTTTGCCCCGTATACCAAACTTTACAAGGAGAAGGATTGGAGTTATCTGTATGAAGAAAAGGGCATTTTAGAGCCCGAGAGTTATGAAGATTGGGTGGAGATCATTAAAAAGCATGATCCGGTTACTTTCAATAAATTAGAAAACACCCTTGATATTCTGATTGCAACAGATTGTTTAAGTGAAGGTCAAAACCTTCAGGATTGCGATTGCGTGATTAATTACGATATACACTGGAACCCGGTCAGGATTATTCAGCGAATGGGGCGTATAGACCGGATTGGCTCCCCGAACCAATCCATTAAAGGAATAAACTTTTGGCCGGGAAAAAATTACGAGGACTACCTTCAGCTTAAAGCAAGAGTTGAGAACAGGATGGCAGCTATGTCACTTGTTGGAACGGAAATTGACGATAAAATGACGCCTGAGATTGAAGAGATGGTTAAAAACAACCCGATGATCTCAAGGCAGACTGAAAAAATGCTCAGTCAATTACGGTTTACCTGGGAAGATGTTGAGACCAGTGATGAAAATCTTGGGCTGAACGACTTGTCCCTTGAGCAGTTCAGACAGGAATTATTCGATATTTTTCAGAAGAATAAAGACTTTTTTGAAAGAATGCCCAATGGTATCTTCACAGGCTTTAAGGCAGAACCTGATAAAAAATACACAGAATTGCCTAAAGGTATAATTGCATTACTGGGTTATCCCCGGAAGCCTGATGACGCCGATACCCATAAGTATAATGAATTCCATCTGCTGTATTCTCATGCAAAAGGTTTTTCTACTTACAATAATAACCAGGAAATCCTCGGCATATTAAGAAAACATAAAAACAAGATAAGAGTTGTCCCTGACGATATTGAAAATGGCAAGAATGAAGCTCTGCAAGGGTTAAGCGACAAGATCAAAGAATGGATTGAGGGGCAGGCACCCATAAAAGCTATTGATGAAATTCAGGGTATTTTTGCAGAGGGTGTGCCAAAAAAGAGGTCACCGGAAGAAAAGAAGCTGGAAGATAAATTTAAACAGGACAACTTTGATTTAATCACGTGGTTCGTAATTAGCGAATGAACTTATCTATTTTTAATAATAACCTCTTTGAAGCAGGCACTGAGTTTTTCAATCAATTAGGAATACGATTGAACAGCAATACTGCTTCTTCGTTGAGGGCAGAAGAGCTTTTAAAAGATCACTATAAAGACAAAGGTATTTTTAAGGCCATTGACGAAGCATATTTTCTGGGTCTGGTAGATGATTCTGTTTTTGATGGGAATATACCTCTCCTGAATAAAGAGAAAATCTCTCTCAAAGAGGCTGAAGACAGACTCACTGCAGAATACAATGGATTAATGGTTTTTGCCGTGCGGCTTAAAGATTCTTATTCGCCCACAAGAACTGAGATAGCCGAGCTGACGAGGGCGTTTAACAGGGTAAGCAAAAGCGTTCCCGTTGTCCTGCTTCTGAAATACGGCGGCCTTCTTTCCTTTGCCGCTTCTGAACGGACCAAATATAAACAGGCTTGGCGAGAAGGCGAAAAGATAGGAAAGATTTCCCTTCTTAAGGACATTAAAGTTGCTGCACCCCATACCGGACATTTAAAGATCATCGAGGATTTGAAAGTTGCGCCGGCTGTTACGGATTTTACCGCCCTTTATAAGCAATGGCAGGAAGTGTTTAATGTTCAACTGCTGAATAAGTCTTTTTATCAGGAGCTTGCCAATTGGTACTTCTGGGCGCTAAGGAATGTGGAATTCCCGGAGGATGCCGAGAAGAACAAGGATGTCCGCAATGCAATAAGCGTTATCCGAATGATCACCAGGCTGATCTTCATTTGGTTCGTGAAGGAAAAGGGATTAATCCCTGACGATCTTTTTAATCAGGCAAAGCTCAAAAGCTTACTCGACTTCAGCGATAAGAACCAGAGTATTTACTATATGGCGATCCTGCAAAACCTTTTCTTTGCCACCCTGAATACCGAGATGAATAAGGACAAGCCCGGTAGCCGTAAGTTCAGGGGTAAGAACAAGGGCAACGGCAGAGACCAGCACTATATGATTCACAATGTCTTCAGGTATGAAGACTATTTTACAAACCCCCAAGACACCCTGAAAAAGTATTTCGAGGGCATCCCGTTCCTTAACGGCGGGCTGTTTGAATGTTTGGATAAGGAAATCGTAGGGGCGAGGTTTCCTCGCCCTCAGGGTACGACAATGCAACAGGGCGGGGGAACCCCGCCCCTACAAAAGAAAATAATCCGTATTGACGGTTATTCCGACAGGAACGATAATCCTCTGAAAGTGCCTGATCATCTCTTTTTCTCATCGGAACAGTCTATCGATCTAAATGAAGTCTACGGCACAAAGAACAAGACATATAAGGTCAGAGGCCTTATCGACATTCTCGATAGCTATAAATTCACGGTTGATGAGAATACCCCGATTGAAGAGGAAATCGCACTTGACCCTGAATTGTTGGGCAAGGTCTTCGAGAACCTGCTGGCAAGTTATAACCCTGAGACCCAGACCACAGCCCGAAAGCAGACCGGCTCTTTCTATACACCCAGAGAGATTGTCAACTACATGGTTGATGAATCCATTATTGCGTATTTGTCAACTTATCTTAGCACCCCTCCTTTGCAAGGAGGGGTGACCGAAGGTCGAGGTGGTTTTATTGGACAACCGCCCCGTCAGACTTTGTCTGCCACCCCGCCTTATCAAGGCGGGGAGTTAAGAGAGACGCGTCTTCGCCACCTCGTCGCATATAATGACGAAACTCACAAATTCAGACCAACTGAAGTTGACGTGCTGATAGACGCTATCAATACACTGAAGGCCCTTGACCCTGCCTGTGGCTCCGGGGCATTTCCAATGGGCATGCTGCACAAGCTGGTTTATATCCTTGGAAAGCTTGATCCTGACAATTCAAAATGGAGAGAGGTTCAGAGGCAAAAGGCCATCAAAGAAACAGAAGAAGCCTACAATATCGGTGACAAAGAGGAGCGTGAAAAACGGCTTCTGGACATCAGTGAGGTTTTTGAAAACAATGCCTCAGACTATGGAAGAAAGCTCTATCTTATTGAAAACTGCATCTTCGGCGTTGACATTCAGCCCATAGCTGTACAGATCGCTAAGCTTCGGTTTTTCGTATCGCTGATAGTTGACCAGCGGATTGACCCCAAAAAGGAAAACCTTGGCGTCCGGCCTTTGCCGAACCTTGAGACGAAGTTTGTTGCCGCCAATAGTTTGTTGGATGTTCTACGCCCCGGTCAACAACTTCTCCGCAACCTTGAAATAAAGGCAAAGGAAGCAGAGCTGAAGAAAATACGGGCTCAACACTTTCTTGCAAGGA
Source organism: Thermodesulfovibrionales bacterium (assembly GCA_022013235.1). Lineage (GTDB taxonomy): Bacteria > Nitrospirota > Thermodesulfovibrionia > Thermodesulfovibrionales > SM23-35 > JAKLQR01. Next base: position 5,685 of record JAKLQR010000068.1, read on the forward strand.
CTCCTCAGACAAAAAATAACTGTCGCGTAAAAGACGCTAAGCTGCGTGGAGAAATTGCCAAGCTTCTTGAAGGCGACGGATGGGACAAACACACCGCACAGAAATTGGCAGACTGGGATCCTTACGATCAAAACGCATGGGCAGATTTCTTTGATTCTGAATGGATGTTCGGGGTGACGGATGGCTACGATATTACAATCGGTAATCCGCCCTATGTCCGCGCCGATGCCGGTGAAGAGCATCTGGCGCTTCGTCAACGAATTATTGAATCCAAACGATATAAGACCCTGTGGGAAAAGTGGGATCTATTTGTACCATTCATCGAACTGGGGTACCAACTCCTGAAGCCGAACGGCGTTACAACCATGATCGTCTCTGATGCTTACTGTCATTCCAAATACGCACAGAAATCTCAAAATTGGTTTCTGCAAAACAGCCGAATTTTGCGTCTGGACTTTTTGAGTAAGATCAAGGTATTCGAGGCTGGCGTTCATAACATTGTCTATTTCTTCCAGAAGAGCGAAGACGGTAATAACATGCCGGAACGAAGGGAACATGAGGATGAGTTCGGAAAGATAAAGGTATTGCCAACAGATGAGCAGAAAAATCTTACGTATCGGGCGTTCTTTCCTGAAGATGGGAATGTCGCAAACTTTACAGTACCAACGGAGTCGCTTGCTAATGTTTGCTACATTACGAAAGGAATGGTCGTCCACGCAAATGAAAAAATCGATCAAGGTGCTTTTGAAATGAAAGATCTTGTGTCAGAGACACAAGACAAAGTACACCCTAAACCTTTTGTGGAGGGCAAACATTTAGATATATGGTTACCGGCATCAAATAAGTGGCTTGAATGGGGCACAAAGCGTGCTCCGGCCTTATTCAGCAGACCAACCTTTCCCGAGCTTTATGAAGTAGCTGAAAAAATACTCGTCCAACGTAGCCCAGGGCCTGACCCAAAGGCATGTTATGACAATCGCTATCTTCATTTTACGGAGAGTAGCGTCGGCTTTATCCCTTGGCACTGTCTTGCGAATGTACGCAACAATTCTCTGAAAAAAGTTGCCCGCTACAAGGGTGAAAAGCCGCCCCGCCATGATTTGCCTAAACGTGAGGAATTGGAAATAACAAGCCGTCGATTTGCTGTGAAGTATCTGCTGGCAGTAATGAATTCAAGCGTGGCACGTAACTTCCTCCGGGCAAACCGCCGCAGTAATATCCACCTCTATCCTGACGACTGGAAGAAACTGCCGATTCCCAATGTCCCGCCGGAGCAGCAGAAGCCGATTGCTGAATTGGTCGATCAAATCCTCGCCGCTAAAAAGAAAGACCCCAACACCGACACCTCCGCCCTCGAAAAACAGATCGACGAAATGGTCTATGCCCTCTACGGCCTCACGCCGGAAGAGATTACAATTGTGGAGGGGACGAAATGAGAAGAAAGCCTGCTGTTTCTGAGATTCTTTTAACTCGCATTCTACCCGAGTTGAAGAGCAAGACACCTTATTTTTCGATCAAAGCCGTAAAGCGCGCCCTTATGGAGGCTAACCTCGCATTGGCTGACGAAACCCTGCGAGAGTATATGAGCGAGGCCATGGCTACCGGCATTGTGCAGGACGCAGGGCGCGGCTGGTACAGCCGCCATGAAGAACCTGTGAGGCTCGACCCCAAGCCATTAGCCAAAATCATCCGCATAGTGGAGAAGGCTTTTCCTCTCCTCGATTTCTGCTGCTGGTCCACGGTCCAGTTCAACCTTTTTGCTCAGCACCTTATAGCACAACCAACGATATTGCTCTATGCAGAGTCCGATGCTCTTGAATCAGTGGCTGAGCGCTTGCGTGAAGCCGGGTGGAGTGCCTGGGCCAATCCGAATCAGAAGGAGGCCGAAAAGCTGGTTCGTCCGGGCGAGAAGTCGGTTGTTCTGCGGCCTGCCATCAGCAAGCAGCCGGAAGGCGCAAACCATGTGGCTTCTATCGAGAAGGCGCTTGTTGACCTGATGGTTGAAGCCCCTAAGCTTCAGTTAATGGACCCTGCAGAAGCGCAGAGAATTCTGGACACATGCCTTCATTCAGGACTACTGCAACTACCTGTTTTAATTACATATTCTGAGCGCAGAGCGCAACAAATTGCCAGCACGCAAATAACCAATTAATTCCAATATGACAGCTAAAATGGACTTAATAGGCTTAAAATGATTTCTTCGAGATGCTTCACTGAAAAGTGGTTACAGGCAAAGCGGAGGGAGCTCAGGGCGGGTGATCCGGGGCTGCTTGAAAGAGCGCTTCATGCGCTAGCCCTTCTCGGACATCTGGCAGAGAGCGGCCTGGATTTTGTTTTCAAAGGGGGAACAAGCCTTCTTCTCCATGTCCCGGTCATCCGCCGTCTGTCGATAGACATAGACATTCTCTGCTCTACACCTGCCAGCGATTTTAATCGGGTTCTTACAGAAGTTGCGGCAAAGCCACCCTTTCTCAGATATGAGGAGGATGAGCGAGGCTCACGAGGGCTGCCACATCGACGCCATTTCAAGTTCTTTTACGCGCCGCTTATTGCGGGTAATCCTGCGCCGTATATTTTTCTGGATATGGTCGAAGAAGCCCGCATTCCCCATGACGTAGTCATCAAGCCAATTGATCTTCCATTCCTGGAGATCGACCGGGAGGTCATGGTTAAGGTAGCGACAATTGAAAGCCTTCTTGCCGACAAACTCTCTGCATTTGCACCACATACAACAGGGGTTCCATTGAATCCGGCTAATGGCCTGTCTGCTGACACGATGCAAATCGTCAAGCAATTATTCGATATAGGTGAGTTGTTCTCACTCGCCGAAGACTTGGACGCGGTCAGGCGGACATACCAGCGGGTCTTTGCATTGGAAAACGAATACCGGGGCGATGTTTTTCAGTCTGAAGATGCGCTGCACGATGCGTTGAATGCGTCTTTGTTTTTATGCCGTCATCGGTTGAGAGGAGTTCAGGATCGTCCTGAGGCATTATTACTCGAAGACGGAGCCCGGAGACTCAACTCTTATCTGATCAATCATCGTTTTAATCTTAATGACGCAAAGGTGGCTGCTGCAAAGACAGGCCTGCTTTGCTGCCGACTGCTACATGATCACAATTTAAACCTCTCGCTTGCTGACTTACGGAATTTGCCGGATACCGACACGTTGCGTTCAATGAACATAAGCGGTGAGTGGGAAATCCTTAACCGGCTAAAAGCGACCGTTCCGGAGGCATTTTATTATTGGTGCCTGGCAAGCCGCCTTGCTCAACCGGAGGACTGATGGGCTTATTGTTTTAACCACGAATCTTCTATAAGATAGACAAAATGGTCTATGCACTCTACGGCCTCACGCCGGAGGATATTGCAATTGTGAAACAAAGAAGTAATAGGAGAGCTTATAAATGCCTGTACTACATAAATACAAAGACAGAGAAAAATATTATGTCCTTACCTCTATTAGCGGCAAGGTTGTAACTTTTCAGCTGACTGCTGAAGGACACGATAAATTATTAAAATCCGGCATTAAAAATGAGGAGCGTTTTGGAAGAGCGCTGTTATTTGATTTATATCGCACAGGAGATGCCTTCACCCATGGCGCAGGCCCTGGCAAACTTGAAGGAACAGATAAGCGGCAACTTGCATTAGACTTTGCTGACGATCCCGATCCTGAAAGTATATTCCCTTCATGCTCTGTCTGTTCCTCAATTAATGATCTGTATCTTGTAGAAGTAAAAGACAAAGAACATTTTGCAGGTATCTATTGCAGCGAATGCAGAAAAATAAGATCTTCGACTATCAATACCAGCATTCCTCTTCCCTTGATTAACAGGGGCCTGCTTAACCGGGTGCTTGCAATGAATAACATACAAAAAACAGATGATGCATTAACGGCATATCAGAAATTATTAGATACTGAATTTGCAGGCAGGTGGGAAGAAATAGCAAAGACAAAGGCATCTGAGCAAGCTAAAAAACAAGATCAGTTATTTAGTTCTGAAGACGGCCAGGGCAAGTTGTTATAAGCGGAACCCCTGTTCTGCAAAATCAGGGTCAAACGCAAAGCCAAAAATTAGATTTTCTTCTTCATAGTTAAAATCAAAAACAAAAGCCAGAAAAAAATAATATTTTTTCGGGAACAAATTAAGCATCCCGGTTGTCTAAATAACCAGAGTCCAAAAAAGAAAGGAGAAAGAATATGAGGTCCTTAAAGTTTTTAGTGGTTTTGGTTATGCTCCTGGGTTTTTCCGCGCCGGCGTGTGCGCATCACAGAGGAGGCAATGTGGACATTAGTATCGTTCCTGATCAAGGAGGTCAGTTCACGACGATACCGTTTGAGAACTATTTTTCAGGACAGACACATATTATCAAAAGGTATCTTGAAGCACGGAAAGGAGAAAACTACAGCATCGTTGTCAGGAACACAATGGGTGAAAGGATCGGGATTGTCGTTGCTGTTGACGGACGCAACATCATATCGGGGAAAAAGTCGTATCTCAGGAATAATGAGATGATGTACATAGTTGGGCCTTACGGTTCTGTGAAGCTCGAAGGATGGAGGACTGATGATAATACCGTACACAAATTCTATTTCACTGATGTACATGATTCTTACTCGGTGAGGACATTCGGCGATAAATCTGCAATGGGAGTTATTACTGTTGCTGTTTTTCGTGAAAAGGACAGGCCCGCGATATTTTTTGACAAGACTCTCAGGGAGCAGTCACCTGCGCCCTCGGCAGGAGCACCAGGAAAGAGTGAATCGAAGAGATACGGGAACGAATCGGCAGGAACAGGGTTTGGCGACGGGAGGTATTCGCCTGTAGTGAGGGTTGAGTTTGAGCCTGAACGCATCCCGCATGAAAAGATACTTGTGAAGTACGAATGGCGCGATGTCCTCTGTAAAAAAGGTCTTCTTGATTGCCGGAAGGAGGAAAAGGGAAACAGGCTCTGGGATGAATATGGTTATGCGCCTTTTCCTCCGGGGTATCGAGAATAAAAAAAACAGGTTGCGGTTAAGGTTGAGGGAAGGGTCATGCTTTTGGGGTTAGGTCTTGTTTCTTGAAATCTCAAATTCAATGTCTCTTTCTCCTCAACCTTACCGACAATCCCGGCGACCGTAAATCGTGAAGCGTGAACAGTAAAATGTGAAAGAGTCGTTCTTCACAATCATTATCATCTTACCCTTTTTCTTCTTCCCTGAGAAACCCTATCTTTCGCTTTGGCTTCTCAGGCGGGGTCATTAATTGTCGTATCGCATTAAAGATTGCTTTGCTCTCCTCATACCGCCCCAACTTGAAATCACAATTTGTGACTTCAAGTTGGAGAATTCTTTATCGCTCAGTTGGAACATAAAGCTTCATCACCTCAAAGCTCACACAATCTGTTTCCGGTTTCGGTCATACTGTGGTATTATATGGTAATACCACAGGAGGTGTTTGATATGCCTGCAAGAAAACGTGTGGCAATGACAGTGTCTCTTCCCCCTGATATTGCCCGGGAATACGAGAGTATCGCAAAAGCAAAGGGGGAGACAAAAAGTCAGCTTTTCAGGGAGATGTTTCGCCTCTACAGGCAGGATAAACTCGAAGAGGAATTCTTCCATCTGCAGCGATATGGATGCAAAAAAGCGCAAGAGATGAAATTGACGGAAAAAGATGTCGAAAAGCTTGTATTTGAAGGCCGTTAATGCTTCGTATTGTTTTTGATACCAATGTGTATATTTCGGCGTTCATCTCTCCCCACAGTAAGGCTGAAGCAGCCTTGCTGCTGGCAGTCAGAGGAAAAGTAGAACTTTACACATCGGTATCAATACTCACAGAACTTGCCAGGAGACTGAGAGACAAATTCCTGTGGGAAGAAAAATATATTGTTGAACTGCTTAAATATATCAGCAGGGTTGCAACAGTAATGAAGCCTGATATTCGCATGAGACTTCTGAACGATGAGCCTGACAACAGAATTCTTGAATGCGCCAGGGTATGTAATGCAGATATGATTGTAACAGGCGACAAACATCTTCTCTTGTTAAAGGAGTTTGAAGGTATCGGCATTGCAAGGGTTGCAGATTTTTTGCATACTTTTAGAACTGAAACAACCTGAATTTTTTTGGGAGTGAATTATGAAAGAACGACTGATTGAACTCGTTATAGAAAAGGCATTTAAATACAGCAAGGAGCCTGTGTTCAAGCTGGTCTCCGGCAGGAGGAGCAACTATTACTTCAACTGCAAGGCAGTGACCCTCCATCCTGAAGGTATGTATCTGATAGGGAATACCGTATTCGATATCATCCAGGACCTCGATATTCAGGGCATAGGAGGGCTCACCCTCGGAGCGGACCCTATCGCGAATGCAGTTTCGTACACTTCATATCTCAAGGGCAAACCCATCGAGGCGTTTGTCGTCCGGAAGAGCCCTAAATCCCACGGGACCATGCTGTGGATTGAAGGGAATGTATCGTCGGAAGATAAGGTTGTGATTGTTGATGATGTCATTACCACAGGCAAATCAACTATCGAGGCTATCACGAGGGTGAAAGAGGCCGGCCTTGAGATTAGAAAAGTAATCGCCCTCGTCGACCGGCAGGAGGGTGGCCGGGAGGCTGTTGAGGCGCTTGGATTCAAGCTCGATACGGTTATTACCAGAGATGAGGTAATGGAGCGCTACAAGAATGTCCTTTGATTATAAAACTGCATCTTGATCCGGTTTTGTTGATCCCGGTGTAATCTTCCCCCTGTTCCGGCGCGAATCTTCCGTATAAAGTAAATCCGGCGCCCGCTGCTCACACGATCTCAAGCTTTAATCCCTCTATTTTCCTGAAGTCCCTTGTATTTGCGGTTATAACCGTATAATCCAGCGAGAGGGCAGTGGCTGCTATGATGAGATCATGGCTTCCAACAGTGATACCCTGTGAAGCAAGCAACGCCCAAAGCCTGGCATAGGTTCTTGCGACCACAATATCGAAGGGAAAGACCGGAAAAAATTCGATAACCTTCTCTACAAAGGCCTGCCTTTTTATTTTGCGGGCATGCGTATCGGCGCGTTCGACCCCGTGGAGCAACTCAGCAACAGTTATTACGCTTATGCCGAACGGCTCGTCTTCACGGCCTTCAGTAATACGGTAAATATCACGCCTCTTGCGTTCTATGGCAATGATTTCGCTTGTATCAAATATCACTCCCATGCAGTCGTCTCCGGGACAGGCGGCTGAGATTTGAGATTTTCTTCAACATCCTTTAAGAAACTCTCGGTGTCTTTTCCAAGCTTGGGCAGATTATCAATTATCGCCCGCAGTTCTTTCAGTGTTTGTCCGGGAGTTGCCGCCCTGACCGGCACGATAGCGGCAGCAGGCTTGCCTCCTCTGAGAATCGTATAGCTCTCGCCTTTATACTTGACGGAATTAATAATTTCGGAAAAAGACCTTGCCGCCTCGGTTGCATTGATTGTTTTTCCCATTTCTGTCCTCCATAAAATCTGATAATCATATTTTATGCAATTTGATATTTTATTGCAACAACCAGATGACTCATAAGCCTGCATAATACATAAACTGAGCATATACTATGGCGGACGCAGTATTTTTGCGGATTTATCCCGATTCCTATCGGGATCCCCCGGAGTCTCCCGATAGGAATCGGAGGACGAGAATGAGCCAAAATACTGCATCCGTCGTATTCATCCAAAAACTCTGGCTGAAAACCTACGACTCCTCGGTCCCCCATAATCGGGGGTCAATCGCATCCCGCAGCCCTTCGCCGAATAGGTTGTAGCTCATCACGGTTATCAGGATCGCCAGTCCCGGGAATACCGAAAGCCACCACGCAATCTCGATGTTGTCCTTGCCCGACGTAAGGATATTCCCCCAGCTCGGGGTCGGCGGCTGTACGCCCAAACCCAGGAAACTCAAAGCCGATTCTACAAGGATGGCGCTCGCCACACCAAGAATCGCGGAAACAAACACCGGGGCCATGCTGTTGACCATGATATGTTTCAGAATGATCATCAGATCGCTCACGCCGAGCGCCCTCGCAGCGAGGACATATTCTCTCTCCTTCAGGGTAAGAAACTCTGCCCTCACAAGCCGCGCCACACCCATCCATGAGGTGAGCCCTATGATTACCATGATATTCCAGATGCTGGGGCCTATGAATGCAATAACTGCGAGGATCAGAAAGAACGTAGGGATCGAAAGCATAATATCGATGAACCGCATAATGATCCTCTCGGCCCAGCCTCCATAATACCCTGCCATTGAACCGAGCAGAATTCCTATCAGGGTCGCAATGCCTACTGCTACAAATCCGACGGCAAGGGAAATGCGGGAACCCCATACCATTCTGCTCATGATGTCTCTGCCGAGTTCATCGGTCCCGAGCGGATGCGTAAGGCTTGGGGGATTCAGGATATTGTGCCGGTCGATTTCGTTCGGGTCATAGGGAGAGAATATCGACGCAAAGGCCGCGACAAGGAAGAGGACCAGCACCATTACGCCGCCGATAAAGGCCAGTTTATTCTGCCTGAGCCTTTTCCAGTACATCTTCAGGGGTGATTTTTTCATTCTGCCGTTCATTTCGCCCTTATCCTCGGGTCCGTAAGCATATACCCTATATCAGCGAGAAGATTCCCCAGCAGCGTCAGGAAAGCGCCTATGGTGAGGATCCCCATTACGAGGGGATAGTCTCTGGTCATCACGCTCATATAGAAAAGCTGTCCCATTCCCGGTATGCCGAAAATATTCTCGAAGATTACGCTGCCGCCTATGAGACCGGGGACCGCAAGGCCGAGCAGCGTGATAATAGGGAGCAGGGCATTGCGCAGGGCATGACGGTATACGACCGTATTTTCGTGCAGCCCCTTGGCCCTTGCAACGGTGATATAATCCTGCCGTATTACCTCAAGCATGCTGCCTCTCATAAACCGCGAGAGCCCGGCCAGCCCGCCAAAGGAAGAGATGAAAACCGGAAGGATGAGATGCTCTGTCCTGTCCCATATCTTTCCGAAAACCGACAGGGTATCGTAGTCCATGGATTTCAACCCTGATATCGGCAGCCATCCGAGGTGGATTCCGAAGAGCATCATCAGGAGAAGGGCAAGCCAGAAGCCGGGTGTGGCAAATCCGACAAAAACCGTAACGGTCGTCACCTTGTCGGAAAACGAGCCCTGGTGCGTGGCAGAGAACACCCCGATCGGTATGGCGATCAGAAAGATCAGGAGCATCGAAAGCGCGTTGATGACAAAGGTGATGAAGAGCCTCCTCTCCATCAAGGGCTGTTTTGTGTCCCATATTTTTACAATGACCGGTCTTCTGTCAGTCGAGAACGATTCTCCGAAATCTAATTTCACAACCCTTTTGAGCCATAGTCCATATTGTGTGTATATTGGTTTGTCAAGGCCGTAGTATTTTTCAAGGCGCTCCCGTGCTTCAGGCGTAATCTTGGGGTTCATCTCGGTGAGCACATCCGTCGGCTTCCCCGGGGCGAGGTGGATAATCAGGAACGAGAGGATCGTGATACCCAGCAGCGTGGGGATCATTTCGAGTAGCCGTTTCGCAAAATACGATATCATTTATGGTTCCATGGCAGCATGCCGCTGCAGCGCCTTTGGCACATACCATCTATACAGGTTATAGCTTATTCCTATAGGAGAGGGCTTGATTCCCCTGAACCGCGCATGCACAATAGGGGTTGCGTCCGGCACATAAAGGAAGATATACGGCAACTCTTCGGCAAGTATCTCCTGAATTTTGAAATATGCCTTCTTCCGTTCCTCTGTATCAAACGTCCGCCTCCCCTTCTCCAGAAGCGCATCAACCTCCGGATTCTTATACCCGACAAAATTAAATTCTTTCTCTTTTGTCTTACTGGAATGCCATATATCGTACTGGTCAGGGTCAAGGCCTATGCTCCATCCGAGTATGACCGCCTGGAACCGCCGTTTATCAATGAATTCGTTAATGAACGTGCTCCATTCAAGCACCCGGATATCCACCTTTATTCCTATTTTGGCGAGCTTCCATTGAATAATCGTAGCAGTGTTCATCCTGAGGCTGTTCCCCATGTTGGTAAGGATGGTGAACATAAACGGGCTCCCGTCTTTGTCGAGGACGCCGTCTCCGTCCGTATCTTTCCAACCGGCCTCTTTGAGCAATTCTTTTGCCTTCTCAAGATCATACCCGTATGTTCTTACCCTGGGGTTGTAAGGCCAGGTATCGGGCACGTATGGGCCTGTCGCGGGTTTGCCAAGACCGAAGAGGACAACATCAACAATCTCCTTTTTGTCTATCGCATACGCAATCGCCTGCCTAACCCGTTTGTCCTGAAAGAATGGATGCCTGAGGTTGAACCCCATATAGGTATAGGCAAATACAGGGTAGCGGAATTTCTGAAAATTCTCTTTGAAATAGCCGGTATCTGTCTGCTTTGTATACTGAATCGGCGTAAGGCCCATGTAATCTATTCCCCCTGCCTTGAGTTCAAGAAACATGGTTGCCGGGTCGGGTATTATTTTGTAGATGTACCGGTCGATATACGGCCTTCCCTGAAAATAGTCCCTGTTCGATTCGAGAATTACATCCTGCCCCGGCGTCCAGGTGCGGAGTTTGTAGCGGCCCAGCCCCACGGGGTTTCTGCCGAAATCGGTTTTCGCAATATCCTTGCCCTCAAGCAGATGTTTCGGAAGCACCACCAGGTTCCCCCATGACGTGAGCGCCGGCGCAAAGGGTTTCCGGTAGGTAACCCTGAATGTGTAAGGGTCCGGCGCTTCTGCTTTCTTCACCTGCAGATAATCCTCCTGATATGCTGTCGGCGTCTTCTCATTGATGATGGTTTTGTAGCCGAACATGATATCTTCTGCAGTGAACTCAACTCCGTCGAACCACCTTACCCCTTTTCTCAGGTGGAAGGTGATGACAAGGCCGTCAGGTGAAATAACCCATGACTCCGCGAGATCACCGATGACGCTGAGGTCGGTATCGTACTTCACGAGGCCGTTGAAGATAAGGCCGGCAACGTCGTGAGAAGCGCTGTCGCCTGCGAGCATGGGGATCAGGATACTCGGTTCTCCGATTGAGCCTGCTATCAGCGCATCGCCATATGCAGGCTCATCAGATACATCTTTCACCGTCTGTTTTCCGTTCTCAGGAGATTTATGCCTGCACCCGAAAATTATGAGGAAAACAAGGATGAGATACAGTATTTTTTTCATTCGTGCTGCTGCCATTCCTGAATATTCAAACCACTCCTCTATCATTTATAGAGTTGATATTACCCCCCAAAATTTTTAAATTTTTTAGATATTCCTCTGTCATTCCCCGACTTGATCGGGGAATCCAGTATCAGAAGTTTTGAAATAAAGAACTGGATTATCCGGTCAAGCCGGATAATGACAACCATTGGAACAGAGTTCGCCCGGGATAGTCTTCTACCCCTGCGAATTATACTCACTGAGATACCTGCCGGTATACGACTCTTTCGATTTTACTATGTCTTCGGGTGCGCCTGCAAAGATTATCCTGCCGCCCCTCTCTCCTCCTTCGGGCCCCAGGTCAATAATCCAGTCTGACGCCCTTATTACATCGAGGTTATGTTCTATCACGAGCACGGTATTCCCAGAGGCAATGAGCTGCTGAAGGACGCCCATGAGGGCCTCGACGTCCCTGAAATGGAGCCCGATTGTCGGCTCGTCGAGGACATATAAAAACCCTTTGGCTCTGTCCGTCTTCAGTTTTGATGGTTGCAGATTGATCATTTCAGCGCAGATTTTGAGCCTCTGCGCCTCCCCTCCGGAAAGCGTAGTGGCCGGCTGACCCAGCCTGAGATAACCCAGGCCGATCTCCTGCATGAGCAATAATTTGTCCCTTATCTTGGACGAATCGTCAAACAATGCGATGGCCTCGTCAACGGTCATGGCGAGGATGTCATGAATATTCCTGCCACGGTAGGCAACTCGCAGGGCTTCCGGCTTGTATCTCTTCCCGTTGCATTCCTCGCAGGTTATGTAGAGGTCCTCGAAAAAGTACATCTCCAGCTTCTGGTATCCCGCACCTTTGCACGCTTCGCATCTGCCTCCCGACACGTTAAACGAAAAAAAACCCGGTCCATATCCATATGTTCGAGCTTCCCTCTCCTCTGCAAAAAGTTTTCTGACCAGGTCGAAAATCTTGAGATAGGTTACAGGGTTCGAGCGCGGACTTCGGCCTATCGGCGTCTGTGCAATAAGCTTAACGCCTTTTATATGCTCCTTCCCCTCGATCTTCTTATAGGGAAGCGGGAAACTCTGTTCTGTCCTGAATTCCTTCGCAAGCGCCCGGTACAGAGTCTCTACTACGAGACTACTCTTTCCGGACCCTGAAACACCGGTTACGGCAGTCATGGTTACCAATGGGATAGAGAGATCGACTGATTGCAGATTGTTGCCGGAAGCGCCACGGAGTATGAGTCTCTTCGCTTCCTGCATCCTGTTGCCATAGCCTTGGGGTCTCACAGGCGGCCTGATCTTTTCAATCCCCTTTAAATAACGGGCGGTAAGCGTATTCGATTTCAGAAACTCGTCTTTCGATCCTGCGAATACGGTTTCTCCACCCATCTGGCCCCCACCTGGGCCAAGTTCTACAATCCAGTCTGCAGAAGCGATAATCTTTTTGTCGTGCTCCACGACAAGGACAGTGTTGCCGAGACCTGCGAGGTCAGACATGATGCCGGCTATAATGTCGGTGTCTCTTGGATGGAGTCCTATTGTAGGTTCGTCGAGAACATAGAGGATGCCTGTCAAAAAAGAACCTATCTGATTCGCCAGATTGACCCTCTGATATTCTCCCCCGGAAAGCGTCCTCCCATCGCGGCTGAGGCTCAGATACTCGGTTCCGACCTTCCTGAGGAAACCGAGCTTCATGGTTACCTGCCGGAGGATCTCTTTTGCCATATGCCTCTGGAATGGCGAGATATCGAGGTCATGAAAAAATTTAAGTGTTTCAGAGACCGGCATCATACAGATCTCCGCAATATCAAGCCCTGAAAGTTTGTACGCGAGCGCCTCCTTGCTCAGTCTTTTACCGTTGCAGATGGGGCATTCAAGTGGGTTTCTGTAGCGGCTGAGGAAAACCCTCACATGGAGCTTGTATCTCCTGCTTTCCAGGTCTTCAAAAAAATCATTGATTCCGTAAAAGCCGTCCCCGCCCTTAAACAACAACGCCTTCTCCTTTTCAGAGAAATCAGCGTACTGTTTATTGATGTCGAGTCCGCCAGATGGGGCATTTTTTATCATCTGCTGCTTCCACCACCGATATGCAGGCTTGTTCCATGGGTCTACTGCTCCCTTTGCCAGCGAAAGACTCTTGTCGGGAATCACAAGAGCTTCATCATATCTCAGGATGTTGCCGAAGCCTTTACATTCGGGACATGCCCCGACAGGATGATTGAACGAAAAAAGAATCGGAAACGCGGCAGGTATGGTGATCTTGCATGCTTCACAGGCATTCTCGCCCGAAAAGTTCAGGGCGTTGCTTCCCTGGTCCTCCCCGATCAGGATTACCCTGACATTGCCTTTCCCTTCCTTCCACGCCATTTCAAGAGAATCGGAAAGCCTCGGATCATCCCTGAGAATGAGCCTGTCGAGAACAACGGTGATATGGCCTTCCTGACTTCCGGCTTCCTGCCGGTTTAATTCGAGGTCAACGACTTCATCATTCAACCAGATTCTCTGATAGCCCCTGTTTTTCAGGTCGGCGATAGTTTCATCCGTTTCGAAAAGGATGAGTGCCTTTTCCCCCGAATGGTTTTCAATAAGTTCGGCGGCTACAAGGGACGTGTCCCACTTTTTGACCTCTTTCCCGCAATCCGGGCAGAAAGGAGTGGCTATTTTGGCATACAGGAGTCTGAACAGGTCATAAATCTCCGTAAGTGTGCCGACGGTAGAGCGTGATCCCCGGACCGGGTTTTTCTGTTCAAGGGCTATGGCAGGCCGGATATTATAGATCGCGTCAACATCAGGCCTGTCGAGTTTTTCGAGAAAGAGCCGCGCATAGGTTGAAAGAGACTCTATGAACCTCCATTGGCCCTCGGCAAATACCGTATCAAAGGCTAACGAAGATTTCCCGGAGCCAGATAGTCCTGTTATGGCTATTACTTTATTGTGGGGGAGGGCGAGGCTGATGTTTTTCAGGTTATTCTGCCTGGCGCCTTCGATTATCAATCTCTTTTCGGACATCCTGATATTTTAACACGGTTCATGTGTTGTAAATGAAGATGGCGGTTGTTCCACGTGGAACATTTCTCTGAAGGCTCACCTTAAGAAATGCATTGAAAACCAGACCGGTTCAAAATAATGTTTGCCCTGCAATACCCATAAAGGATATGACTCTGTCTATAAAGTCGTGGTTTGTCATCCTCCGGCTTGACCGGGGGATCCATGCCACATTGAAAAGACTGGTTTCCCCGATCGAGTCGGGGAATGACAACCTTTGGAACAGAGATAGCTATACGTAATTATGGTCTAAGGGATACGGCTCAATTTCCGAATCGAAATCACGGGTAATCCCGAATAGGCTTTGCCTTTCGGGACCGGAGACGGAGCGGAGGTCTCAGCCTCCAACATTCAATTCACCTTACAGTCAGAAAAAGGTTTGCACAGAAACAGAGGGAGTTTAGCTCGGTTCGGAAATTGGGCTGCATCCCTATCCTTATCTTTTAGACCGACAACAACGGGGCAACTGTTTTTCGAACAGTGTTGGCACGTTTCGGGTCAAAGAGTAATGTTCCACGTGGAACATAGTACTATTCAATTGCAGACATTGTAATGATTCATTTAAACTATTGAGAAAACAGATACTGGAGCAATCACGATGGAAGAGAGAAAACAACAGGTAAAAAAGAAAATCACGGAAGAAGATCAGATCGAGTCTATGAAACTCAAAGGGGTAAAGCAGTTTGTCTGGGATGTGCTTATTGAGGAGAAAAAATATGAACCCAGAGACATTACTGTTGATCCCGAATTCGTTCTGCAGTTGAATACTGGTAAGGCAAAAGTCAGTATGGACATGGTTCTCACGCTATCGGGAGTGAACTTTCTTGCCATAAAATGTTCCTCATCGGATATTGAATCCTGGGTGCGTTATGTTACAGCATTTGCGCGCTCTGTGAACGATTACCAGATACCCTACGCCATGGTAACGGATGGAGAGAATGCGAAGATTATTGACGTCCTGAAAGGCACTTTTATCGGCGAATCAATCTATGATATTTTTAACCGCGGACAGGCCATGGAAAAGATGAGGGACTTTCAGAAAATCCCCTGTCCTGAAAAAAGGCTTGAAAGGGAAAAGAGCATAGTGCATGCATTTGAAGGGATCAAATGCCCTCCGACAAAATAAAGCGTGCATGACAGGTTAGGTTTTTTAGAATCATTCACGCATTTTCAGGGACACAAAACCTGTCCCGGTCTATCTGATTTATAAGGGTTTTTTTCTCACTCAATTCAGACCTGTCCAAAATAATCAGGCATCGGGATGCAGCTTAATTTCCAAATCGAAATCACGGGTAACTTCGAGGAGACCGAAGACGGAGCGGAGGTCTCAGCCTCCAACATTCAATTCACCTTACAGTCAGAGAAAGGTTTGCAGAAAAACAGGGGGAGTTTAGTTCGATTTGGAAATCCAGCTGCATCCCGATGTCCATAGCTGATCAGCTCGTTTACGTCATAAGCTGAACATACGATACGGCGGATGTAGTATTTTTGCGGATTTATCCCGATTCTTATCGGGATCCCCCGGTCTACGACTCATAGAGAGTCCCGTCCCGAATGCTTTCGGGATCGGAACGAGAATGAGCAAAAATACTGCATCCGCCGTATTCATCCGTGAATTTATAGATAATAGGGGATCGAGGTTCATTTTAAAAATTCTCTTTGTAGATTAATAGGTTAGGGGGGGGTTGAAGCGAGGCAGTCCGATGCTTCCTGCCTCCCGGAGAGAGTCTTTAATTACAGCGAGGCTCCCATTCGATAATGGTTTTACAGACCGGACACCTCACCATTACAGCCGGCATGCCATAAGGGTCTTTTCCCTGATCAGTTACATTGCGGACCAGATCATGAATGCCCAGAGTGAAGTTGCAATTCTTGCATACCTGCGTATTTGGAACCGGAATCGTAACAAACGGTCTGCTCATGGGCTGGTTCTCCCTCTTGCGCTTTATTTGTTATATTTATTATTTATAATATATTTTTAAGCTTTTGTCAAACATACACCCTCTGCTTAAAAATAATGCTGTTATATCAATTAGTTAGCAAGGCATGCCTGATAGGGTCAGGTCAATAAGAAAAAACAAGGCTGTGAATTGATGAAAAAATCACATAATTGAAAAATATGGTGAGCCGTGCAGGATTCGA
>JAKLQR010000069.1 GCA_022013235.1 Thermodesulfovibrionales bacterium
AAGGTTCATTCTCTTCAATAAAAGCTGTACAATAGAAGAAGAGACAGGTGTGCGAATGTCATCTCTTAAACAACGGCGATATCGAAGGAAGTATATTGGTAAAACACTTGAGTACCGGGTAGAATCATCTGCTGAAGATGAAATGTTTGACGGTATCCTTTTTGATATAAGCGAAGCCGGCTTGAGTATCATTGCCGTCCATCCCTTGAGGCAAGGACAAAAAATATTCATGAAGAGCGCTGCGTCGCTTCCCTCAAAAACCGCAATAGTGCAATGGTGCAAAAATTATTACGACCTGTACTACAAAATAGGGTTAAAATGCGTATAATGTTTTTATATGCCCATTGCAGTGTGTAAATGAATAAACCTTATGCTTCTTCCCGATGCGCCTTGAATACACAGAGAAACTGTGGCCGCACATGTCTCGGATTCTGTGCTCTTCAACGGGAATAGTATAAAATTATACAGGTATCGTTCACCATGCATGACAGAAGACCCCATAAGAGATATACAGTAGACCTGCTGGACATTACCAGTGCGCTGATAGAAGCGAATGGCATCAAAATAATCAATATAAGCGAGAAAGGCATTGCCTTGTGTGCCAACAGGAGATTGAATATCGGTGAAACATATATTTTGAAAATCAGATCACAGGATACGATACTGAACCTGCAGGGGGTTGTTGTTTGGTCCAGAATCAGTCAGATCAGGAAATCTCATCACAGCAATACAATCCCCGTATATACTGCGGGCGTAGAATTCGCCGAAATCTCCAACGACAAACGTGAAGACATTCTCCGTTTTATAGAAACCCATAAACAGGCGGCGAATGAAAACGGACAACCGAGCGCCGACATGAGGCTCTCCATAAGGGTTCAGGTAGATGCACCGGAAGAAGCGTTCATTCTCGATCAGGCGGAGAGTCAGAAAGTTACACAATTAAGCTTCAGCGGCGCACGGATACAGAGCAAATATCCTATGAAAGTGAATTCCAACATCCCGATGATGTTAAGCC
The DNA here is from genome assembly GCA_022013235.1 of Thermodesulfovibrionales bacterium. Taxonomy (GTDB): domain Bacteria; phylum Nitrospirota; class Thermodesulfovibrionia; order Thermodesulfovibrionales; family SM23-35; genus JAKLQR01. Next base: position 1,016 of record JAKLQR010000069.1, read on the forward strand.
TGTCAGCAGATAAATTTATCATCTTTCAGGGAAGGATAGCTTCCTGTCTCCTGATAAGAGATGCATACCCCAGGGCATATGATATCGGACTGGAGTTTACTGAATTGTCAGAACAGGAAAGAGAAATACTGGCAGAATTTATCCGGTTGCTCGATACGATAGATCAAAGCCCTTCTGAATAGACGCGGTTGTGTGTTTAAAGAGAAATTGCTGGTTCGCACTGAATTCGTGTCAGCTGACAACTTCTTTTACGAACTCTCTGACGAGATCCTTGAATTCTTCCGGTCTGTCGAGATAACATGCATGGCCTGCACCCTTGAGGATATATACTTCCGAGTTTTTTACATAATCGGCAATAATTCTGCCATTATCCGGTAGAGAGATGCTGTCGTTCTCACCCCATAGTGCAAGCAAAGGGACGGTAATCTTCTTAAGGGATGACCCCAGACTTTTCACATTAGCCGGGCCGGCGACGATGCAGGCTCTTGCAGGGTTGCCCATTGCCAGATATCTCAACGCAACCTCACCGCTGATAGATGCCCCGATTAAAAACGGCTTGTTTATCTTGAGTCTTTTTAATATCTCAGACAGGAATTCTGCATATTCATCCCTGCCCGATGCGTCAAACTTGTCCGATACGCTCTTCGGTCCATACGGCATATCAAAAGAATAAACGCTGCAATGGAGTGCAAGTTCATCAAACAGCCCAATCTCCGCCCACGTCTCGGCATGAAAGCTGAACCCGTGAAGCAGGACAAACGGGACGCCTTCCCCTTTGTGGAGATAACGGATTTTTAATCCTTTTATTTCAGTCCAGTGTTCCATAAAAGCAAGGTTCAAGAACAGTTCAATATTATCATAATCCATCAGGATTTGATAACCCTACAGCGTTTAAAAAAGAGGGACATCCGTGAAAAGCTCTCTGAATGATCTGCAATCTCTGTTCAAAACATCCTGCGCAGGTCGGATAAATCAGTCCATCCGCCTGTCGGCAAAGGTCTGTGCATGAGTTGTCATAAACCTCATGCCTCAACTTTCAGCAAGATGCTCATAAATTATCTTCCTGAACTCTGTTATCGTTGTCATGACAAGAAACTGTTTACGAAAAAGTATGTCCATGTGGCGGCGGCGATTCCGAAAGGATGTAATTTATGTCATAATCCGCATGCTGGCAGCAATCACTCCGCTCGCACACAAAGTTGGAACCGGCAAGTCGGGATCTATCGCCAAGCACGAGAGAAATGCGATCGTAGGTTGAAGTCACCCGCTCAATATCTTCCTGAAAGAAAGCAATGCCGACCTTTGCCTGAGAATGTAATGTTTCAAATTGAAATCAATAAAACTAAATAGGTATTAATGCCTCTGTTAAAGGGCAATGTGCCTGATATTGGACATCTTTTCTGTTCCGTAAACCTATATAAATCAATAGGATATATCATGGCATTCCTTTTGCAGATTAATATTATATGTTGAATAAGTTGTCTGTACCCGGAGATGCCATCTGATGGCAGAGATAAAAGTAGATTGTACCAATGAAACTTGCCCAGTCCCCTTGGTTGAAACTCGCAAAGCTCTAAGAAAAGCAAAAGAAGGTGATATTGTTATAGTCATTGGTACCCATCCAGCATCCAAGAAAGAAATACCGATGGCAATTAAGGCTTTGGGCTTGGAAATGCTTGATATTAAAGAAGACGGCGATGTGTGGACAATTAGAATTCGCCGATAGGGGGAAAACATGGCAAATAAAGCAACTATAGTAGCACACAGTGGTGATATGGACAAAATATACAGTGCATTAATCATCGGAAATGGGGCACTTGCCATGGGAATGGAGGCATCAATCTTTTTTACATTTTGGGGGGTTCAGCGCCTAAAAAAAGATGGTCTGGAAAAAGGACCTCTATCGAAAATGAATATGCTGGGGCTGGGTAAGTTGATGGTGAAACTCAAAATGAAGAAAGTGGGGGTTGTTTCTTTGGAGAAGCTTCTGCAGGACTTCAAGGAACTCGGCGGTAAAATACTTGCCTGCGATATGACGATGGAGATTATGGGCATAAAGAAAGAGGAACTGCGAGATGATCTTATTTCTGATTACTGTGCTGTCGGTACTTACGTAAATGAGGCGAGAGATTCATCAATTACCCTTTTCATATAAAGGGAGGAGAAGACGTGCTTGGGAAACGTGTATATTTCGATAATTCTGCAGCAACTCGTATGGATGAGCAAGTTTTAGAGGCGATGAAACCATACTTTTTTGAGAATTATGCAGTTGCTACTTCAGAGTTTGCGTATTCTGAGGGCATCGATGCCAAAGAGGCTTTGGATGACGTCCGTAATGTCCTTGCCACATTCCTTGGGGCCAATTCTGATGAATTCATTTTTACTTCTGGAAACACCGAATCGTCAAATATTGCCCTTAAAGGTGTAGCTCTTGCTCTTGCTAAAAAGAAAGGTACACATATCATTACATCAAAGATTGAAGATTTCCCGGTAATTCATAGTACACGAGCATTGGAAAAGCAAGGCTTTCAAGTAACTTATCTAAAAGTGGATGGCGATGGCTTTATTGACCTTGATCAGCTTAGAGACTCTATTACCGACAAAACTATTCTGGTTTCGATTCAGCATGCAAACCAGGAAATCGGGACTATCCAAGATATTCAAAATATTGGGCATATATGTAGAGAGAAAAACGTATTATTGCATAGTGATGCCACACACACCTTTACCAGACTCCCTCTGGATGTAAGAAAAATACCTGTTGATTTGATTGCGGTATCTGCCCATACCATCCACGGTCCGAAAGGTATAGGAGGCCTTTACATAAGAAAAGGAACTCCAATAACCAAGTGGATGGACGGCGGCTTTCAGGAATTTGATATTCGTCCTGGCCTGGAAAATATACCAGGCGCGGTAGGATTTGCTAAAGCGGTGGAACTGGCAACCTCAGAAGAAACCCAAAGACTGCAAACAATGCGAGATAGGATTATTGAACGAGTGCTCTCCGAAATACCGAATACTACTCTTAATGGTAATCGCTGGAAACGACTTCCACAAAACGCCAATATTACTTTTCACTTTGTTGAAGGAGAGTCTATTACCCTGCACCTTGATATGCATGGGTATGCGGTAAGCACAGGTTCTGCTTGCTTTAGCCGTTCTCTTGAGAGCAGCCATGTCATTATGGGTATCGGCGGCGACCATGAAAGGGCACATGGTTCAATACGCTTTACTTTTGGACGCTATAACACCATGAATGAAGTTGACGAGATAGTTGGAATACTGGCTGAGATAATAAAGGAACTCAGAAAAATCAG